>CACWWM010000116.1:0-10711 GCA_902764565.1 uncultured Eubacteriales bacterium | reverse complement strand
AAGCTGGAATCCCGGGAATATATCCCCTCCATACCGCAGCTGGAAGCGCTGGGAGAGGCGCTGGGCTTCGAGCCCGCCGATCTGTACGCGGAGGAAGCCGCCCCCGCCGAACGGACCGAACCTTCCCGCCGCATCGCCGTGGCGGGCGCGGGGTATGTGGGCCTGTCCCTGGCGGTGCTGCTGAGCCAGCACAACGAAGTGACCTGCGTTGACATCGTGCCGGAAAAGGTGGAAAAGCTGAACCGCTTTGAATCGCCCATTCAGGACGAATACATCGAAAAATTCTTTGCCGAGGCCAAGGCCGGAAAGCGCACCCTGCGCCTGACCGCCACCACCGACGGGGCCCTGGCCTACGCGGACGCCGATTTCATCATCGTGGCCGCCCCCACCAATTACGATCCCAAGCAGAATTTCTTCGACTGCTCCGCCGTGGAAGCGGTGATCGGCCTGATCCTGAAAACCACGGCTGAACGGGAGCAAAAGCCCGCCATCATCATCAAATCCACCGTGCCCGTGGGCTATACGGAGCACGTGCGGGAAAAGTTCCGGGCGGACAGCATTCTGTTCAGCCCCGAATTCCTGCGGGAATCCAAAGCCCTGTACGATAACCTGTACCCCTCCCGCATCATCGTGGGCACCAACGAACAAACGGAACCCGCCGCCCGCGCTTTCGCCGCCCTGCTGCGGCAGGCGGCCCTGAAAAACCCCGTGGAAACCTTGTTCATGGGCTTTACGGAAGCGGAAGCCACCAAGCTGTTCGTGAATACTTATTTGGCCCTGCGCGTTTCCTATTTTAATGAGCCCCATCATCAAAGGCGTGTGCCTGGACCCCCGGGTGGGCGATTATTACAACAACCCTTCCTTCGGCTACGGCGGCTACTGCCTGCCCAAGGATACCAAGCAGCTCCTGGCCAATTACCAGGACGTGCCCCAAACCCTGATCCAGGCCATCGTGGAATCCAACCGCACAAGGAAGGATTTCATCGCCGACCGGGTGCTGGAAATCGCGGGCACCTACGGCAGCAGCGAATCCTTCTCCGCCGCCCGGGAAAAGAAGCAGAAGCAGATCGTGGTGGGCGTGTACCGCCTGACCATGAAAGCCCATTCCGACAACTTCCGTCAGTCCTCCATCCAGGGCGTGATGAAGCGCATCAAGGCCAAGGGCGCTGCCGTAGTGATCTACGAACCCACCTTAGAGGACGGCAGCACCTTCTTTGGCAGCCTGGTGGTCAACGATATGAAGAAATTCAAGAAAATGTGCGGCTGCATCATCGCCAACCGCTACGACAGCGCCCTGGACGACGTTTCCGAAAAGGTATACACCCGCGACCTGTTCCGCCGCGACTAATGATACGAGGTGAAAGAAATGCTCTGCGAAGAAAAATTCCTGGAAATCTACAAGCATCTGCCCCAGGGGATCTCCTTCTGTCCCTACCGCATCTGCCCCATCGGCGCGCACTCCGACCACAACCTGGGCAAAATCACCGGTCTGGCCATCGACAAGGGCATCCACATCGCCTACCACCCCAAGAAAAACGGCGTGGTGGAAATGGCCTCCCTCCAGTTCCCCAAGCGCGCCCAATGGCATATCGCCTCCGTCCCCAAGGAAAAGGAAAACGACTGGGCGGACTACCTGCGGGGCGCCACCTGGGCCCTGTCCAAGCGCCGTCCGCTGACCGTGGGCCTGTGCGGCGTGATCGAAGGCTCCCTGCCCATCGGGGGCTTAAGCTCCTCCGCCTCGGTGATCCTGTCCTTCCTTTCCGCCCTGTGCAAAGTGAACGGCATCCATCTTTCCCACCAGGAAATGATCGATACCGCCTTCGATGCCGAAGCGAACTACGTGGGCGTGTCCGTAGGCAAGCTGGATCAGTCCTGCGAAGTGCTGAGCAAAAAGGATCATCTGCTGTATCTGGACACGGCGGACGGCAGCTACGAGCTGATCCCCACCCGCCCCACCATGAAGCCCTACACGATCGCCATTTTCTTTTCCGGCCTGGAGCACAGCTTGGCAGGCTCCAAATTCAACATGCGCGTGGACGAGCTGCGGGCGGGCGTGTACGCTCTGTACGCCTTCGCCGGGCTGGAATACGGCAAGTTCAAGGATTCCAACGCCCGGAACATCCCCTTCGCCATTTATCAGGAATACAAAAGCCGCCTGCCCGGCCCCTGGGCCCGCCGCTGCGAGCATTGGTACACCGAATTTCAGCGGGTGGAAGCCGGAGCGGAAGCCTGGCGGCGGGGCGATATTGAGGAATACGGCCGCCTGTCCTTTGAATCGGGCTGGAGCAGCATCCATAACTGGGAATCCGGCGCGCCGGAGCAAATTCGCCTGTATGAAATCATGCGCGGCACCGACGGCATTTACGGGGGCCGGTTCAGCGGCGCGGGCTTCAAGGGCTGCTGCATGGCGCTGATCGATCCCGCCTTCGAGGAAAGCGTCACCCGGAAAGTCTCCGAAGCCTACTTAAAGGACTTCCCCCATTTGCAGGGCAAATACTCCGTACACATCTGCCACAGCGCCGACGGCGCGGAACTGTGAGGTAACGCCATGAAATGCTTTTGATTTTGGCCGCGGGCTATGCCACCCGCCTGTACCCCCTGACCGAAAACTTCCCCAAGCCCCTGTTGAAGGTGGGCGAAAAGACCATTCTGGACTGGCTGCTTTCCGACATTGACTCCGCAAAGCTCGCGGACGGCTATATCGTCATCAGCAATCACAAATTCGCCCGCCATTTCCAGGATTGGGCTGCCGCCCATCCCCTGCCCATCACCGTGGTGGACGACGGCACCAGCACCAACGAAACCCGCTTGGGCGCGGTGTGCGACATCCAGTTCGCCATCGACCAATTGGGCCTGGACGACGATCTGCTGATCATCGCCGGGGACAACGTGCTGGATTTTTCCCTCACCGCCTTCCTGCGCTACGCGCAGGAAAAGGGCACCAGCTGCGTGATGCGGTATTACGAAGCCGACGAAAAGCGCCTGAAAAAAAGCGGCGTGGCGGAGCTGGGCGAAAACGACCGTCTGCTGTCCCTGGAGGAAAAGCCGGAAGCGCCCAAGAGCCACTGGTGCACGCCTCCCTTCTATTATTATACCCGTCAGGACGCCGCCAAAATCCGCGAAGCCATCGCGGACGGCTGCGGCACCGACGCCCCCGGCAGCCTGGTGGCCTGGATGTGCCAGCGCAGCCCCATGCACAGCATGGAAATGCCCGGCAGCCGCTACGACATCGGCAATTTGGAAAGCTATGAAACCGTGCAGCGCACGTATCGGGGGATCGTGAAATAAAATCATTCCGGGGGAACCGCTCTTTGCTGCCCAAAGAGCGGTTCCCCCGGCCCCCTTCCGAGAAAGGCACATTTTGTTTTCGGATCAAACCACCGTTGATTTTTCCTGCCGTTTGAATCATTCTGTCTTTTGGAACACATTTTTGTATATTTAAGTCATCTGGGCTGGCATTCCTGGAATTTTGATGGTATACTGTTCCCGCTTCCGATAACAGGAAGCATGGAGGAGGAACGCAAACATGCTCGTACCGGTATTGCTGTTTATTTTAGGTCTGGCGCTGCTCATCAAGGGCGGCGACTGGTTCGTGGACGGGGCCACGGGGCTGGCCCATCGGTTCCATCTGCCCGAATTGCTGATCGGGGCCACGGTGGTTTCCATCGGCACCACCCTGCCGGAGGTCATGGTATCCGCCCAGGCGGCGCTGGAACACAACAGCGGCATTTCCTACGGCAACGCCATCGGATCGGTGATCTGCAACACCAGCCTGATCGCCGCCCTGACCATTGCCATCCGGCCCAGCGGCGTGAATAAAAGCACCCTGCGGGTGCCGGTGGCGGCCTTTTTCTGCGCCGCTATCCTCTATTCCCTGATCGCCTACACCGCCGGGGAATTCCAGCGCTGGCAGGGCCTTATGTTCCTGGCCCTGTTCGTCGGCTATATGATCCTGACCGTTTATCAAATGAAGAAGCACCCCGATCAGGCGGACACGGAGGATGCGGAGGACGACGAAAAAGCCCCCAAGGACCGGCCCCTGTGGCAGGAGCTGCTGGCCCTGGTTGCCGGGGCCGCCGCCATCGCCGTGGGCGCGCGCCTGCTGGTGGATAACGGCACGAAGATCGCCGCCGCCCTGGGCGTACCGGACAGCGTGATCGGCCTGACCATGGTGGCCCTGGGCACCTCCCTGCCCGAGCTGGTGACCGCCATCACCGCCCTGGCGAAGGGCCACAGCGCCCTGTCCCTGGGCAACATCATCGGGGCCAACCTGTTCAACATCGTGCTGGTGTCCGGCGCGGCCATCACCATCTCTCCCTTCGCCATCCCCGTGGAAAAGACCCTGGCCGGCATGAACGCCTCCCTGGTGGTGGACATCCCGGTGATGCTGGGCGTGATGGCTCTGCTGTGCCTGCCCGCCCTGGTGAAAGGCAAGCTGTCCCGCTGGCAGGGGATCACCCTGCTGTGCGTGTACGCCGCCTTCACGGTTTTCCAATTCGTATTATAATCCCTGTCCGTCCTCTGCCGCCGGGAGAATCGCTTCCCCGGCGGCGTTTTTTCTTTTGAACCGATCATTTCTGAAAATATTTTCAATTTTGAGGTATGATTTCCAAAAAACCGATTGACAGGCGCGGCTTGGTATGCTACAATTTACAATTGCACCAGTATCGGGTGAGTGCGCCTTTTTTTCCGTATCCTGCGCCCTGGAAAGGCAAAAAAATCCAGGGGCCAAGGGGTAGGGGAAATATGCGCTTTTCCGGCGTCTGGGAGCAATAAAGGGGTGATAGCTTTATGGTGCACGAGGTCCAAATGGGGAAGCTGCGCAAGCGGATGAGCTTCTCGCGCATCGACGAGGTACTGGACATGCCCAACCTGATCGAGGTGCAGAAAAACAGCTACAAGCGTTTTCTGACCGAAGATCTCAAGGAAGTGCTGGCAGATGTGTCCCCCATCACCGATTATAGCGAAAATCTGGTGTTGGAGTTCGTCGACTACTCGCTGGACGGCACGCCCAAGAATACGGTGGAGCGCTGCAAGGAACGGGATCTGACTTACGCCGCCCCCCTGAAAGTATTCGTCCGCCTGAAGAACCGGGAAACCGGCGAAATCAAGGAATCGGAAGTTTTCATGGGCGATTTCCCGCTGATGACCGAGCATGGCACCTTTATTATCAATGGCGCGGAGCGCGTCATTGTAAGCCAGCTGGTTCGTTCGCCCGGCGCTTATTTCGACGTACAGATCGATAAAGCCGGCAAGCATCTGTTCTCCTCCCAGATCATCCCCAACCGGGGCGCCTGGCTGGAGTACGAAACCGACAGCAACGACGTGCTGTGGGTGCGTATTGACCGCGCCCGCAAGCTGCCCATCACCGTGCTCCTGCGCGCCCTGGGCTACGGCACGGACGAAGAAATCACCAACCTGCTGGGCGAGGACGAGCGCCTGCTCACCACCATCGCCCGCAGCGACTCCACCAAGACCCAGACCCAGGGCCTGCTGGAAGTTTACAAGCGCCAGAAGCCCGGCGAACCGCCCACGGAGGACGGCGCCCGGTCCCTGCTGCGCAGCCTGTTCTTTGATCCCAAGCGCTACGACCTGATGCGCGTGGGCCGCTACAAGTTCAATAAGAAGCTGGGCATTTCCGCCCGCATCGCCGGCCAGATCGCCGCCGAGGACGTGGTAAATCCCGTTTCCGGCGAAGTGCTGGTGGAAAAGGGTGCCGTGATCAGCCGGGAAAAGGCCATCGAAATCCAGAATTCCGGCGTGAACGTGGTGCTGCTCCAGTGCGAGCAGGTGGTGCATAAGGTCATCGGCAACAACTTTGCCGACGCCGCCGGCTTCCTGCCCTTCGATCCCAAGGAAGCGGGCATCCTGGAAATGGTGCATCTGCCCACCCTGCTCAAGATCATCAGCGAAACCGCGCCGGAAGACTTAAAGCGCGTGGTATCCGAAAGCGTTTACGAGCTGGTGCCCAAGCACATCATCATCGACGATATCGTGGCTTCCGTCAGCTATCTGCTGGGCCTGCCCTACGGCGTTGGCGTTACCGACGATATCGACCATCTGGGCAACCGCCGCCTGCGCAGCGTGGGCGAGCTGCTGCAGAACCAGGTGCGCATCGGTCTTTCCCGTCTGGAGCGCGTGGTGCGCGAGCGCATGGCCATTCAGGACGCCAACGACGTAAAGCCCGGCGAACTGATCAACATCCGCCCCGTTTCCGCCGCCATCAAGGAATTCTTCGGTTCCTCCCAGCTGTCCCAGTTCATGGATCAGCCCAACCCCCTGGCTGAGCTGACCCACAAGCGCCGCCTGTCCGCTCTGGGCCCCGGCGGCCTGAACCGCGACCGCGCGGGCATGGAAGTGCGCGACGTGCACTATTCCCATTATGCCCGCATCTGCCCCATTGAAACGCCTGAAGGTCCCAACATCGGTCTGATCGGCTCCCTGGCCACCTACGCCCGCATCAACGAGTACGGCTTCATCGAAGCCCCCTACCGCAAGGTGGACAAGGCTACCGGCAAGGTGACCGACGTGATCGAATACATGACCGCCGACGAAGAAGACAACTACAAGGTCGGCCAGGCCAAGGAACCTTTGGATGAAGAAAACCGCTTCATCAACCAGCGCGTGGTGGTTCGCTGGCGGGACGAAACCATCGAAGTGCCCGCCAAGGAAGTGGACTACATCGACGTTTCCCCCAAGCAGGTAGTTTCCGTGGCCACGGCCATGATCCCCTTCCTGGAAAACGACGACGCCAACCGCGCCCTGATGGGCTCCAACATGCAGCGCCAGGCCGTGCCGCTGCTGGTGCCGGAAGCCCCCATCGTGGGCACCGGCATGGAATACAAGGCCGCTCACGACTCCGGCGTGGTGCTGCTTTCCAAGCACGCCGGCACGGTGTATTCCGTGGCCGCCGATGAAATCGTGATCCAGGACGAGCTGGGCGAAAAGCACAGCTACCACCTGACCAAGTTCACCCGTTCCAACCAGGGCACCTGCATCAACCAGCGCCCCCGGGTTTCCCAGGGCCAGGTGATCGAAGTGGGCGACCTGCTGGCGGACGGCCCCTCCACCGAAAACGGCGAAATCGGCCTGGGCAAGAACATGCTCATCGGCTTCATGACCTGGGAAGGCTACAACTACGAGGACGCCGTGCTCATCAGCGAACGGCTGGTGAAATACGATAAATACACCTCCATCCACATCGAGGAATACGAATCCGAAGCCCGCGAAACCAAGCTGGGCCCGGAAGAAATCACCCGGGATATCCCCAACGTGGGCGAAGACGCCATCAAGGATCTGGACGAGCGCGGCATCATCCGCATCGGCGCGGAAGTGCGGAGCGGCGACATTCTGGTCGGTAAAGTGACCCCCAAGGGCGAAACCGAGCTGACCGCGGAAGAACGCCTGCTGCGCGCCATCTTCGGCGAAAAGGCCCGCGAGGTGCGCGATACTTCCCTGAAAGTGCCTCACGGCGAGGGCGGCATCATCGTGGACGTGAAGATTTTCACCCGCGAAAACAAGGACGAGCTCTCCCCCGGCGTGAACGAAATGGTGCGCGTGTACATCGCCCAGAAGCGCAAGATCAGCGTGGGCGACAAAATGTCCGGCCGCCACGGCAACAAGGGCGTTGTGTCCCGCATCCTGCGTGAAGAGGATATGCCCTTCCTGCCCGACGGCACTCCCCTGGATATCGTGCTGAATCCCCTGGGCGTGCCTTCCCGTATGAACATCGGCCAGGTGCTGGAAGTCCATCTGGGCATCGCCGCCCGCACCCTGGGCTGGCATATCGCCACCCCCGTGTTCGACGGCGCCAGCAAGGAAGACATTGAGGAATGCCTCAAGAAGGCCGGGCTGCGTCCCGACGGCAAGACCATCCTGTACGACGGCCGCACCGGCGATCCCTTTGAAAATCCCGTCACCGTGGGCATCATGTACTTCCTGAAGCTCCACCATCTGGTGGACGACAAGATGCACGCCCGCTCCACCGGCCCCTACTCCCTGGTCACCCAGCAGCCCCTGGGCGGCAAGGCCCAGTTCGGCGGCCAGCGCTTCGGCGAAATGGAAGTGTGGGCCCTGGAAGCCTACGGCGCGGCCAATACCCTGCAGGAAATCCTGACCGTGAAATCCGACGATATCGTGGGCCGTGTCAAGACCTACGAAGCCATCGTGAAAGGCCAGAATATCCCCACCCCCGGCATCCCGGAATCCTTCAAGGTGCTCATCAAGGAATTGCAGGCCCTGGCGCTGGATATCCGCGTGCTGGATGAAAACCGCAACGAAATCGAGATCCGCGAGCTGGAGGACGACGACGACGATATGACCGACGCCCTGCCCGCCGGACGCGAGCCCATCATGGACGACGATTTCGATAAGGAAGGCCCCATCCTGGGCGAGGGCGAGGATATCGATCTGGACGACGACATCAGCCTGGACGACGACTTCGGCGACTTTGAAGTGGACGACACGCTGGACGATCTGAAGCTGGACGACGACGACGATATTGAGTAACCTTGGTACGCGTGCGGCGGACGACACGCCGCCGCCCGCGGCCCAAAGCGTTTTTAGCGGAGGGAGTTACGATACATGTTTGAACAAACCAATATAGATTCCATTCAGATCGGCATGGCCTCGTCCGAGCAGATCCTTGCCTGGAGCTACGGCGAGGTAAGCAAGCCCGAAACCATCAACTACCGCACGCTCAAGCCCGAGCGCGACGGCCTGTACTGCGAGCGCATCTTTGGGCCCCAGAAGGACTGGGAATGCTCCTGCGGCAAATATAAGCGCGTAAAGTTCAAGGACAAGGAAAAGGTGTGCGACAAGTGCGGCGTGCAGATCACCCGCGCCAAGGTGCGCCGTGAGCGCATGGGCCATATCGCCCTGGCCGCTCCCGTCAGCCACATCTGGTATTTCAAGGGCATCCCCTCCCGCATGGGCATGCTGCTGGACGTGAGCCCCCGCGCCCTGGAAAAGGTGCTGTACTTCGCCTCCTATATCGTGCTGAATCCCGGCAACGAAGCGGTCACCAAGGTGAGCCGCAACGAGCTGATCACCGATTCCAAGTACCGTTCCATCATGGCTATGCCCCAGGAGGAACGGGGCGAATTCAAGGCCGGCATCGGCGCGGAAGCCGTGAAGGAAATGCTGCTGGCCCTGGATCTGGACGCGCTCAGCGAAAGCCTGAAAAAGGAAATCGCCGACCTGATCGAAAAGGAACGGGATCGGGAGGGCGAAGGCCAGAAACGCACCCACGCCATCAAGCGGCTGGAAGTGGTGGAAGCCTTCCGGCTGTCCCATAACCGCCCCGAATGGATGATTATGGACGTGGTGCCCGTGATTCCGCCGGATCTGCGCCCCATGGTGCAGCTGGACGGCGGCCGCTTCGCCACCTCCGACCTGAACGACCTGTACCGCCATCATCGTGCGCAATGAAAAGCGCATGCTGCAGGAAGCCGTGGACGCCCTGATCGACAACGGCCGCCGCGGACGGCCCGTCACCGGCCCCGGCAACCGGCCCTTAAAGAGCCTGTCCGACCTGCTGCGCGGCAAGCAGGGCCGTTTCCGTCAGAACCTGCTGGGCAAGCGCGTGGACTATTCCGGCCGTTCCGTTATCGTGGTCGGCCCGGAACTCAAGCTCTATCAGTGCGGCCTGCCCAAGGACATGGCGCTTGAACTGTTCAAGCCCTTCGTGATGGAAAAGCTGGTGTCCCTGCGCATCGCCCACAACGTAAAATCCGCCAAGCGCATGGTGGAAAAGGTGAAGCCCGAAGTGTGGGACATCCTGGAGCAGGTGATCAAGGAGCATCCTGTGCTGCTGAACCGCGCCCCCACCCTGCACCGTTTGGGCATTCAGGCCTTTGAACCCATCCTGGTGGAAGGCAAGGCCATCCGCCTGCATCCCCTGGCCTGCACCGCCTACAACGCCGACTTCGACGGCGACCAGATGGCCGTGCACGTACCGCTTTCCATGGAAGCCCAGGCGGAAGCCCGCTTCCTGATGCTGTGCGCCAACAACATCATGAAGCCCCAGGACGGCATGCCCGTTATCTCCCCCACCCAGGACATGGTTATCGGCTGCCACTACCTGACCATCACCCGGGACGACGCCAAGGGCGCGGGCCGCGTGTTCGCTTCCCCCGACGAAGCCATGATGGCCTACCAGTGCCAGCAGATCGCGCTGCAGGCCCCCATCAAGGTGCGCGTGGAACGCACCTGGGAGGGCGTGACCGAGCGCCGCATCATCGACACCACCCTGGGCCTGCTGATTTTCAATGACGTTGTGCCCCAGGATCTGGGCTTCAAGCCCCGCGAAACCATGGACGACCAGTTTGTGCTGGAAATCGACCATAAAGTCGTCAAGAAGCACCTGGGCCAGATCGTGGAACGCTGCTTCCACGTCCACGGCGAAAGCCAGACGGCCGCCGTGCTGGACGCCATCAAGAACCTGGGTTATAAGTATTCCACCCGCGGTGCCATCACCGTGTCCGTCAGCGACATCATCATACCGCCGGAAAAGCAGACCTGGCTCAAGGAAACGGACGACCTGGTGGCCAAGATCAACAAGAAGTACCGCCGCGGCGAAATGAGCGAGGACGAGCGCTACCGCATGGTCATTGACGCCTGGCAGAACACCACCAACCGGCTGAAGAACCGCGTGATGGAAGTGCTGCCTCCCTACAACCCCATCAGCATGATGACCGGTTCCGGCGCCCGC
>CACWWM010000115.1 GCA_902764565.1 uncultured Eubacteriales bacterium | reverse complement strand
TGTTTTTCACAACAATATTCTACCGCATTTGCCGGCCTCTTTACAGAGACCGGCTCTTTTTGTACATGAAAAGGACTGCCTCCTAATGAGACAGCCCCTTTGTCTTTCTGTATTTGCTCGTTACCGATGCTTGACACCCGTGCCGTGTTTGTCCTGCCGCATCGTTTCCAAGCCCTTGACATCTCCCCCGTTTCGCGGTATACTATGCGCAATTTCATAGAAAGCCTTGACGCAGAAAAGGTTTTCCGCAATTGCCGCCAAGCGAGCCGGGGAGGGTGCAAGCCCGGCGTGGGAAGGGAAAACCGGCCGCTGCCGAGCTGCCCGCCGGAACGCGAAAGCCAGTAAGGCGGATCGGGATTCTCCCGTTATCAGAACCGAGGCGGGCGTATATGTAAATGATACGCCAATTGAAGTGGTACCGCGAATACTGTGTGTCTGTTCGTCTTCAAAACGAAAACAGGCACACTTCATTTTTTTGCAAAGGAGATTTGATTCCCATGCGATCCGTAAACGCCAACGACCTGCGCGCCCTGTGGCTGAAGTTCTTCCAGCAGAAGGGCCACGCCGTGATCCCCTCCGCCTCCGTCATTCCCGAAAACGACCCCACCGTGCTGTTCACCACGGCGGGCATGCATCCCCTGGTGCCCTATCTGCTGGGCCAGAAGCATCCCTCCGGCACCCGGCTCACCGACGTGCAGAAGTGCATCCGCACCGGCGATATCGACGACGTGGGCGACATGAGCCACCTGACCTTCTTTGAAATGCTGGGCAACTGGAGCTTGGGCGACTATTTCAAGAAGGAAATGATCCCCTGGAGCTGGGAATTCCTGACCAGCGAAGAATGGCTGGGCATCCCCAAGGATTCCCTGGCCTTCACCGTGTTCGCGGGCGACAGCGACTGCCCCCGCGACGAGGAAGCTGCCAACCTGTGGCGGAGCTGCGGCGTGAAGGACGACCACCTGTTCTACCTGCCCAAGGAGCACAACTGGTGGGGCCCCGCCGGGGTCACCGGCCCCTGCGGCCCGGACACCGAAATGTTCATGATCGTGAAGAAGCCCTGCGGCCCCAATTGCTCCCCGGCCTGCAAGTGCGGCGCGTACCTGGAAATCTGGAACGACGTGTTCATGCAGTACAATAAGCAGGCGGACGGCAGCTTCATCCCCCTGACCCAGAAGAACGTGGACACCGGCATGGGCCTGGAGCGCACCGTATGCGTGCTCACCGGCAAAAAGAGCGTGTACGAAACGGACATTTTTGAAAACATCCTGGCCAAGATCGCCGAGCTGAGCGGCAAATCCTACGACGCGGACGAAGCCACCACCAAGGCTTTCCGCATCATCGCCGACCATATGCGCACCGCCACCTTCATCCTGGGCGACCCCCGCGGCGTCTCCCCCTCCAACGTGGATCAGGGCTACATCCTGCGCCGCCTGATCCGCCGCGCCGTGCGCTACGCCATGCAGCTTGGCATGGAAGCGGGCTTCACCTGCGAAATCGCCCAGGTGATCATCGACCAGTACAGCGAAGTGTACCCCGAGCTGAAGGACAACGCCGCTTTCGTGCTGGAACAGTTAAAGTTAGAAGAAGACCGCTTTGCCCGCACCTTGAAGCAGGGTGAAAAGGAATTCGACAAGGTGTACAACAACATCCAGAACACCCGCGCCCTGCTGGAAAGCATTCTGGCCGACGCCGACCCCGTGGCCTGCGCCCAGGGTCACGCCCAGACCAAGAAGCTGCGCCCCTCTCCCGACATGATGCCCATCATCGAAGCGGCGCAGAAGGGCGATTTGGAAGCCCTGAAAGCCGCCATTGAAGCGCGCCTCGCCACCCTGACCACCCTGGACGGCCGCAGCGCCTTCAAGCTCTACGACACCTACGGCTTCCCCATCGAAATGACCAAGGAGCTGGCCGCCGAAAAGGGCCTGACCGTGGACGAAGCGGACTTCGCCGAGCGCTTCAAGCAGCACCAGGAAACCAGCCACGCGGGCGCGGAACAGCGCTTCAAGGGCGGCCTGGCCGACGCCAGCGAGCAGACCGCCTGCCTCCACACCGCCACCCACCTGCTGCAAGCCGCCCTGCGCAAGGTGCTGGGCGACGAAGTGCACCAGAAGGGCAGCAACATCACCGCCGAACGCCTGCGCTTCGACTTCACCTTCGGCCGCAAAATGACCCCCGAAGAGCTCACCGAAGTGGAACGCCTCGTCAACGTCGCCATCCAGGCCAAGGCTCCCGTCACCATGGAAGAAATGACCGTGGCCGAAGCCAAAGCCCAGGGCGCTATGGGCCTCTTTGAAAGCAAGTACGGCGAGCGCGTGAAGGTGTACACCATGGGCCAGTTCTCCAAGGAAATCTGCGGCGGCCCCCACGCCTCCAATACCGGCGACCTGGTTTCCTTCAAGATCCAGAAGGAAGAATCCTCCTCCGCCGGCGTGCGCCGCATCAAGGCCACCATCGGCCGGCAGGCGTAAGAAGAAGCATTAAGCGGGGGAGAACCATTCTTTGGATGCCAAAGAATGGTTCTCCCCCGCACCCCCTTTCCAAGAAAGCAATAAAATCTTCGGAAACGAAGCAGTAAATTGTCTGAAACGCAGTTGTTGATTCTGCTGTATTTCGCAGCGACTGTGACACCCAACAAGGGCGGGCGGATATTATCCGCCCCTACATCGCATATCGGTATTATCGCCTTCATCCACCTTGGGTTTATGCGATATGTCGATCTGGCGACAGTAGGGGCGGATAATATCCGCCCGCCCTTGCAGCATGTTGATTTTGCTGGATTTCCGGGCAATTGCGAAACGCAGAAACCCGACCCCGTGTTTTTGACCTGTAAAGAATCTACCTTGTACGTGTTGTAAAGATTGTACCTTGACTGCCTTTCACTCCCGCACAGGCGGTCATCGGCCATTCATCCCCTTTTGATAAAGCAAAAAATCTCCCGGACAAAATCCGGGAGACATCTTTGTTTTTGGGGTTTTTTCCAGCTTATTCGGCGGCAGGCGCGCGGAAGCTGATCTGGGTGGCGCCGGTCATGCCGTCGGCAGACAGCAGATAGATGGGGGCCACTTCGATGTGCAGGGTGGCGAAGCTGCCTTCATAGCCGCTTTCGGTCTTGAAGGTCAGGGTCATGCTGTAGCCCGCGTCCTTTTCTTCGGGGGTGATGGTGCGGGTGATGGTCATGGCGGCGTCAGCGGCGAAACCGCCCGCGGCGTAGTTCACGCCCTTGTCGCCGGTCAGGTTGTTGATCAGGTACAGTTCGGTCACGTTTTCACCGGTGGTGTTGTACACGGTGTAGGTGCCCACGGGATTCAGCGCGGCCTTGGCGGCGGCCAGGATGCCCTGCAGGTAGCCCCAGGTGTCCACGGCGGTAGCGCCCGCCACGGCGTCCACCACTTCGGCCTTGGTGTCGGCGGTGTAGCCGTTCACAAAGGCTTCCAGTTCGGCGATGGTCTTGCCGGTGGCGAAGGCTTCGATGGCGTCATAGTTGGCGGCGATCTGCACGGTGGAACCGGCCTTCTGCTTCATGTTCAGGCTGTACAGCTCGTTGTTCACGCGCTTGGAGCCCAGCACCTTGCCTTCGGGATAGCTTTCGCCGAAGGAAGCGTCGCTGTTGGGCACGCCGATGGCGGCCAGGTCTTCCCGGTCGGTGATGAACTGGAATTCGTCGATCTTGGCGGCCACGATGGTTTCATCCTGCACCACGGCGGTGATCACGGCGAAGCAGCCCGCGCCATGGGCGGCATAGTCCACCTGGCCGATCTTGATTTCGCCCTCGGCGAAAGCGGAAGCGGCGGTGAGCACCAGCATGGCGGCCAGCAGAACAGCTAAGAGTTTCTTCATAATATATACCCTCCTGTATAAATTTTCAGGCAGTTGCCCGCTCAACTTCATTATACAGAAGTACAAAAATAAAACAAGTGTCCGATTATGGCAAAATTATGGTGATATTCTTAACTAACCGGTTATTCGTCTTTACATACCTGCCCCTTGCGAAACGCGGCTTTTGGATTTACAATAAAAAGGAAGCACGATTTATACGTTATGGGAGAAACGCGCCATGAACGAACAGGTATCCATGCTGCAAGCGGAGCAGCTCCAGCCCCTGGCCGCGCGCCTGCGCCCGGAAACGCTGGACGAAATCATCGGGCAGAAGCATTTATTGGGGCCGGGCAAGGTGCTGCGCCGCATCGTGGAGGGGGATCAGGTGTCCTCCATGATCTTCTGGGGCCCGCCGGGCGTTGGCAAAACCACCCTGGCCCACGTGATCGCCAACCAGACCAAAGCCTCCTTCATCAACTTTTCCGCCGTCACCAGCGGCATCAAGGAAATCCGGGAAGTGATGCAGCAGGCGGACAAAAATCTGGTCTACGGGGAGCGCACCATCGTGTTCGTGGACGAAATCCACCGCTTCAACAAAGCCCAGCAGGACGCCTTTCTGCCCTTCGTGGAAAAGGGCAGCATCGTCCTGATCGGGGCCACCACGGAAAACCCCTCCTTCGAGGTCAACGGCGCTTTGCTCTCCCGGTGCCGGGTGTTCGTGCTGAAAGCGCTGACGGAAGAAGAAATCGCTGCGCTTTTGCGCCGGGCCCTTTCCAGCCCCAAGGGCTTCGGGCGGCAGCAGGTGGTCATGGCGGACGAAGCCCTTGCCATGATCGCCCGCTTCGCCAACGGCGACGCCCGCGCCGCCCTCTCCACCCTGGAAATGGCGGTGCTCAACGGGCAGATGGAAAACGGGGTCACCACCGTGACCCCGGAAATTGTGGAGCAATGCACCCAGCGAAAATCCCTTTTGTACGATAAAAACGGCGAAGAACACTATAACCTGATCTCCGCCCTGCACAAATCCATGCGCAATTCCGACCCGGACGCGGCGGTGTACTGGCTGGCCCGCATGCTGGAAGCGGGAGAAGACCCCCTGTACGTGGCCCGGCGGGTGATCCGCTTCGCCAGCGAGGACGTGGGCCTGGCCGATCCCCGCGCCCTGGAGCTGGCCGTGGCCGCCTATCAGGCCTGCCACATGATCGGCATGCCGGAATGTTCCGTGCATCTCACCCAGGCCGTGGTCTACCTCTCCCTGGCCCCCAAGTCCAACGCCCTTTACGTGGCCTACGAAACCGCCAAGCAGGACGCCCTGGCCCAACTGGCCGAACCCGTGCCCCTGCATATCCGCAACGGCGTTACTTCCCTCATGCAGCAATTAGGCTACGGCAAGGGCTACCAGTACGCCCACGATACTAAGGAAAAGCTCACCGATATGCGCTGCCTGCCCGATTCCCTGCTGGGCAAGGAATATTACCTGCCCACCGATCAGGGCCTGGAATACAAATTCAAGGAACGCCTGGAGCAGATCAAGGCGTGGAAACGGGAGAGGGAAACGAAGCAGGGGGCTTCTTCAGCCCCCTGAACCCCCGAACCAGGGCCGCATGGCCCTGGACCCATCCCGGCGAATCAACTTGAATAAAAAAACAAACAACATCCGCCTGTCACAAAAGGCCACGAAATATAGAAAGCTTCTGGCCCACAGAAAACCGGAAAAATCCCCGGGTGAAAGCAGGCTTTCTCCCGGGGGATTTTTTCGTGCTTTCCCCCGGATGCTTTGCATCCGGGTCGGCGTCCAAAGGACGCCGGGCCAGAAGCACAACGTTTTAATCCTGATGTTGCCATAAAGCAGCAGCGGGGCATCGCTTATCTTCCATGTCAAGTAAAATCCGCAAGAGAAGGGTCCAGGGAAATCATTTCCCTGGTGGAGGTTTGGAGGCAAAGCCTCCAAATAATCTCCTCACTTTCTCAGCCCCTTGGGGTAATGGTTTTTGAGCTGTCCGTCGGAAGCTTTGCCCCAGCCCAAATTCAGGCCGTCCAGGGCGGGGGTATAGAAGCCCCGCAGGGTTTCGTCCACGGGCAGCACTTGGCCCGCCTGATACAGCCTGGCCTGATCCTCCGTGACCGGTACCGTGCGCAGGGAGGGGCAGGCCAGGGCCAGGGCGTGGTCGGGCAGGAAGATTTTGCCCTTCACTTCCCCGATTTGCAGGCCCAGCCGCAGCACCCGCACGCCTTTCAGGGGCGGCAGCTCCTCCGGCACAGCGCATAGCTTGCCCGCAAAAACCGCGTTGGGGGTAATTTTTTCCGCAATGTGCTCCCGCAAAAACGCCTGGGTCAGGGCGCTTTCCTGCTTTCCGGGCGCGGGCAGGCCGAAACCTGCCTGTTTTTTCGGCGCGTCCCCGTCCCTTTCCAGGAGGGCCGCAAAGTGCCCCTCCCCCCTGACCAAATGAGGCCACACCCGCAGCATGCCGCCGCATGCGGGCAAGCCCGGCAGAGAGAAAGGCGCCAAATGAAAATCGGGGTGCTCTTTTAAAAAGCCTTCGATGACCCCTTCGTTTTCCGTGGCGTTAAAGGTGCAGGTGCTGTAAGCCAGCCTGCCGCCGGGGCCCAGCATCATGGCGGCGTGGCGCAAAATATGGGCCTGCCGCCCGGCACAGCCCGCCGGGGACGCCGCCGTCCATTCCTCCCGGGTCTCGGGATGGCGGCGGAACATGCCTTCCCCGGAGCAGGGGGCGTCCACCAAAATTTTATCGAAGAATTCCGGCCACCGGGGGCTCAGCTCCTCCGGCAGGGCGCTGACGGCCACGGCGTTTTTCACGCCCATCCGTTCCAGGTTCCGGGAAAGCACCTGGGCGCGGCCCAGCACCGGCTCGTTGCACACCAGCAGCCCTTCCCCCGCCAGCATGGCCGCCAGTTGGGTGCTTTTGCCGCCGGGGGCGGCGCATAAATCCAGCACCCTTTCCCCCGGGTGGGGACGCAGGGCCGCCGCGGGAATCATGGCGCTGGGCTCCTGAATGTAATAGGCCCCCGCTTCATGGGCGGGCCGTGCCCCGGCCTCGGAGTCCAGGGGCAGATAGAAAGCGTTCAGCCCCCAGGGAATCCTTTCCCCCGCTTCCGGCGGCGGGGCGAATCCATGCCGCGTTCGGATGCCCCGCAGGGGCGCGCTGTTCAGCGCATGCAAAAAATCGGGCAGCTGATCGCCCAGCAGGGGACGAAGCTGCTCGATCCAGCCTTCGGGAAAACCGCGTTCATCCATACTCATGCT
>CACWWM010000114.1 GCA_902764565.1 uncultured Eubacteriales bacterium | reverse complement strand
CAGCGGCAGCGGCAAAAGCACCATGATGAACATTATCGGCTGCATGGATAAGCCCACCTCCGGCGAAGTGCTGCTGGACGGGGTGGATATTTCCAAGGAGAGCAGCAAGCGCCTGACCGACATCCGCAGGGATAAGATCGGCCTGATTTTCCAGCAGTTCCACATGGTCAATTATCTGACGGCTGTGGAAAACGTGATGGTATCCCAATACTATCATTCCATGCCCGACGAAAAGGAAGCCTTGGAAGCCTTGGAGCGCGTGGGCCTTCGGGAACGCGCCCGGCACCTGCCCAGCCAGCTTTCCGGCGGCGAGCAGCAGCGCGTCTGCGTAGCGCGGGCCTTGATCAACCATCCTGAACTGATCCTGGCCGACGAACCTACCGGCAATCTGGACGAGGCCAACGAAAATATCGTGCTGGCGCTTTTCGCCCAGCTGCACAGGGAAGGCACCACCCTCATCGTCGTTACCCACGACCCCGAAGTGGCCGAGGCGGCCCAGCGCACCATTGTGCTGGAGCACGGCAAGGTAGCCCGGGAGATCATTAACGAGAACTTTGGGAAGTAACGGAGTATTGCTGGGGAAAACCTCTCTTTGGAGGCCAAAGAGAGGTTTCCACCAGACCCCCTTCCGAGAAAGCCGCATAGGGAGGTTTTTATGAAAAAGCATATTATTCCCGCCATGATTCTATTGATTCTTTCACTGGTCATCGTCATCGGCAGTCATACTTTCCTGTCTCCCTGCGTGCATGAGGACGGCTCCTTCGGCCCCTGCCATTGGGCGGGACAGGCGCTGCTGGGATTGGGCTGTGCCGTCGGCATTCTGGCGATTCTTTCCCTAAGTGTGCAAAAAGCCCGATTTGGGGCGTACCTGAGTGCCTTGCCCGTCTGCGGCCTGGGCATCCTGACCCCCGGCACGCTCATTGATCTTTGCCATATGAGCACCATGCGGTGCCGTATGGCCATGCAGCCCGCTATGATCATTCTGTTTTCTTTGGCGCTGCTTTGCGCCCTGACCGGCGCGATTTTGACCGCGAGAAAGTAAACCTGCGATGAAAAACTTTTCTCTGTCTGTGAAAAATCTCACTCGCAAGCCCGGCCGCACTGCGGCGCTGGCGCTGCTCACGGCGTTTCTGGCCCTGGCTGTGTTCGGCGGGTCGGTGGTGGTGCTGTCCCTGCGCAAAGGTCTTAACAGCCTGGAAGCCCGTTTGGGCGCTGACATCATTCTGGTGCCCGACCAAGCGCAAAGCAAGGTGAGCTTCCAGAACCTGTTTCTGCAAGGAACGACCGGTGCGTTTTACATGGACGCCTCCGTCCTCGAAAAAGCCCTGGAAGTGGAGGGGGTAGAGAAAGCCGCACCACAGACCTTCCTGGCTTCCCTAAAAGCGGACTGCTGTTCCATCAAGATTCAGGTGATCGGCATTGATCCGGAAAAGGATTTCACGGTACAGCCATGGATCGAGCGAAGCCTCGCCCGGGCATTGGGTGATATGGACGTGGCTGTGGGCTGCAAGGTAGAGGCAGACGTGGGCGAAATCATCCGCATCTATGAACGGCGGTGCAAGGTGGTGGCCCGGCTGGAGGCTACCGGCACCGGATTGGATACGGCGGTTTACTGCAGCATGAACACCATGGATCAGCTTTTGAAAGCCGCTGAGGAAAAGGGCGTGAGCCACAGGATGGCAAGCGGTGATGATGTGATTTCAGCCGTTTATATCAAGGTAAAGGACGGCTATGACATCGACAATGTGAACAGCCGGTTAAACAGCCGCGTGCGCAAGGCAACCGCTGTCCGCACCCGCAGCATGATCACCGGCGTATCCGACAGCTTAGCGGGCGTCAGCCGCACGGTGACGATCCTGATCGTCGCGGTATGGGCGCTGGCTTTCGTGATCCTGCTGCTGGCCTTTGCAATGATTATCCGGGAAAGAAGCCGGGAGTTTGCCGTACTGCGTTTGCTCGGCGCGTCCAGGGGAATGCTGAGCCGCACGGTGCTGCAGGAATCCGCCCTGTGCGGGCTGCTGGGCGGCGTGACAGGCGTGGGGCTTTCGGCGCTGCTGCTCTTTCCCTTTGCGCAATTGATCGAAAGCGCCCTGCAGCTGCCTTATCTCATGCCGGATATGATAAACATCGTTTGGCTGGGCTTGGGTACTGTGCTTTTGTCCGTGATCGTTGCGGCGCTTTCCAGCGTGATCGCGGCTTATCGCTTAAGCCGCGTCGATCCCGGAAATGCCCTGCGGGAGGGAAACTGATATGACCGTCAAAGCTGAAAACATCTCCAAGCGGTATTTCCGCAAAACGGGCGGCGCGAATCATTTTTACGCCATGAACGATTTGAACCTGACAATAACAAGCGGCGAAATGACTGTGCTGACCGGACGCAGCGGAAGCGGAAAAACTACGCTGCTGAACATCCTCTCCGGGCTGCTGGCCCCAACGGAAGGAAGAGTATGGATTGATGGAACCGACCTGTACAGTCTGGATGACAAAGCCCTTTCCCGCCTGCGGAATGAAAAAATCGGCGTGATTCCCCAGGGACGAAGCGCCATCGACACCCTGACGGTCATGGAAAACATTCTGCTCCCCGCGAAGCTGTATGGTAAACCCTTCCCTGCGGAAGCTGCTTCCCGATGGATGGAACGGCTTGGAATTGCGCATCTGAAGGATGCCCGGCCTGCCGAGCTTTCCGGGGGCGAGCTTCGGCGAATGGCTATCGTCCGCGCTTTGTCCAACAGCCCGGATATTCTTCTGGCGGATGAACCAACCGATGATCTGGACGATGAAAACACGGCCATGGTTCTCTCCGCTTTTCGTGCCGCCGCCCATGCGGGCAAGGCCGTGCTGCTGGTGACCCATGAAAAAGACGCTTTGAACTATGCTGATCAGGCGTATCAGATGGAAAGCGGCAAGATACGGCCTTTATCCTATTGACAGAGCGTAAAGAGCGTGTTATGATGGCCGCGAGGTTAGAAATATCTAACAAAAGGAGTAGTTGCAATGTCTGTTGTGGAATTCAAAGATGTATCAAGGATATATAAAAACGGGGAGCATGAACAGAAGGCGCTGGATCATGTGAATCTTGCGCTGGAAGAGGGAAAGTTCATCGTCATCCTGGGCCCCAGCGGCGCGGGAAAAAGCACGCTGCTGAATTTGCTGGGCGGTCTGGACAGTCCAACGAAGGGCACCATCATCGTAAACGGAAAGGATATTTCCACCCTGACCGCCAATGAATTGGCGGATTACCGCGCTGCGACCGTGGGCTTCGTGTTCCAGAGCTACAACCTGATCCCCACCCTGACGGTGATCGAGAACGTGGCACTGGTCAAGGAGATTGCCCCAACCCCCTTGAGCAGCCATGATATGCTGGACGCTGTGGGTCTGCTGGATCACAAGCACAATTTCCCTTCCGAATTATCCGGCGGCGAACAGCAGCGGGTGTCCATTGCCCGGGCATTGGCCAAGAATCCCAAGATTCTTTTGTGCGACGAACCCACCGGCGCCCTGGATTCCGAAACCGGCGTGATGGTGCTGAAATTGCTTCTGTCCATGGCGCGGGACATGGGAAAAACCATCATTATCGTCACCCATAACCAGAATATCGCCAGGATGGCCGATGTGGTGGTGCGGGTAAAGAATGGCAAGATCCAATCCTGCGAAAGCCAGGCGGCTCCTCTGGCAGTGGAAGAGGTGGATTGGTGATGCTGCTGAAAAAGCTGTTCCGGACGCTGTGGCATTACAAGGCGCAGTTCATTTCTATGGTCATCATGATCGCCCTGGGTGTGGGCGTATTCCTGGGGTTCAACATCGAATGGTACAGCCTTGAGGCAAATCTTAAGGAAATTTATACGGCCACGGGGTTTGCGGATTACCGCGTCTATAACGATAAGGGCTTTGCCGAGAAAGATGTTGCCGCGATCCTTGCTATTGACGGGGTTGAGGACGCCACGCGCTTCCTGTCTGTCAACACGTCCGTGAAAGACGATACGGATGTGATCGCGCTGACGGTATGCGAAAACACAGCGGTATCCGGCGTTCTGGTCATGGAAGGTGAAGCGTACGATCCGGATGACCCGGACGGTATCTGGCTTTCAGATTCCTATGCGAAAGCCAACGGCATCAGGCTGGGCGATGCCATGACCCTGACTTACAAGGCCGTCGAGGTCACGGGAACCGTCAAGGGGCTGGTCAAAGCCAGCGAGTATCTGATCTGTCTGCCGGACGAAACGCAGATGATGCCGGATTATACCTCCTACGGCTTCGCTTATATTTCGCCCGTCATGCTGGAAAACGCCATTCCCAAGCCGTTCCGAATGATGATGGGGAATTCTTTGTATTATCAGATCAACGTGAAATCCTCTCTTTCCAAAGAGGATTTTGTGGCGGAAGCTGACCGGGCGCTGGGCAAAACGCTGCTGGTGCTTTCCAAGGCCGAAACGCTCTCCTGGGCCGAAGCGCAGGGCGAAGTGGAAGAAGGAAAGACCATGGGTTCCATTCTGCCGGTGCTCTTCCTGGCGATTGCCATCCTGACCATGGTAACCACCATGCACCGCATTGCCGCCAACGAAAAAACGCAAATCGGCACGCTGAAAGCGCTGGGATTCCGCGATAAAAAGATTTTGTGCCATTATACCGCCTACGCGCTGATCATCGGCCTGATGGGAAGCGTATTGGGGATCGGCATCGGGTATCTGTTGGGCTGGTTTATCCTGAATCCGGACGGAGCCATGGCGACTTATATCGATATGCCATCCTGGCGGCTGCACGTTCCGTGGTTCTGCTGGCTGGTGCTGATCCTGATCAATGTGTTCCTGACCGTGATTGGCTTCATGTCCGTCAAAAAGATGCTCCAGGGCACGGCTGCCGACGCGCTACGCCCGTACACGCCCAAGCGGATGAAGCATTTGGCCATCGAGGAAACCAAGCTGTTCAAAGCGCTGTCCTTTGGCACAAAGTGGAATCTGCGGGACTGCCTGCGCCACAAGTCCCGTTCCTGTATGACGCTGTTCGGTATCATTGGCTGCATGGTGCTGCTGGTGGGCGGCCTGGGGATGCAGGATACCGCCAATGCCTTTGTGGACGTATTCTTCGATCAGGCGAACAATTACGCGGTGAAGATCAATCTGGACGCGGAAAACGCGAAGTATGCGGACGCCGTAAGCCTCGCGGCGCAGTATGAGGGAGATTGGGGCGCTCAACGCTCCGTCCAGATCGGCGACCGGGGGTTTGGTTTGGAAATATACAGCGTTACCCACGACCGGGTACGTTTCGCGGACGAAAACATGAATTTGATTTCTTTGGGCGACGGCGGCGCGTATATCAGCAGCCGCATTGCCAGGAAATTCGACTTGCGGGCGGGTGATACGCTGTCCTTTTCGCCCTATGGCGGCGACGAAAACTACACTGTCACAGTGGCAGGGGTGCTTCGTTCTCTCAGCGAAAGCGTGGTCATGACACAGGCATACGCGGATACGGTGGGAATTGATTATACTGTGAGTTCCATTTTCACAAACCAGACGGATGTTGCCCCGAACCGATCTATCCTGAACACCCAGACGAAACAGGCGGTGCTGGATTCGTTCAACACCTTCATGGATCTCATGAATACGATGATTTTCCTGCTGGTGGTAGCGGCCGTCATCCTGGGAATTGTGGTGCTGTACAACCTGGGCGTGATGAGCTACACGGAACGCTATCGTGAGATGGCGACCTTAAAAGTGGTCGGATTCAAAAACGTCCGCATCGGACGGCTTTTGATCGGGCAGAACATCTGGCTGTCTGTGCTGGGCATCCTGATCGGCCTGCCCGCGGGTATCGGCGTGCTGCAATACTTGCTGAACGCGCTGGCCTCCGAATATGAAATGAAGCTGACTCTTGGATCGGCCACCTATCTGATTTCCATCCTGCTGACGTTCCTTGTCTCCCTGTTTGTCGGCCTGATGGTGGCAAGAAAGAACAGAAATATCGATATGGTGGCGGCGCTTAAAACAGAAGAATAAAGCCCGGCGAATCTTTTTCTATCAATATATTCGCCTGATGCTTGACAATCGGATAAAACGATGATAAGATAAGGGTGTTAGAAATATCTAACAATGCTGCTCCTTGACGGAAACCTTCATCGGGCAGCATATTTTCAGAGCATAGGTTAGTTTAATCTAACTTCGGAGGGAAGCATGTCGGAAGAAACCGTCATCCGCTGCTGCGCGCCGACGCTGGCAGCCATCAAAACGGGAAGCTTGTTCAGCTGCCCTGCCCAAAGCCAGGAAGAATTGACGGAAAGTCTGCGCATGGTCAATCGGTGCCTCATTCATAAGGACGTGCGGGCTTTTCCGCTGCGGGTTCAGCATGGCCGGGCGTTAATTTATCTGTACCGTCCGCAGATGCTGGAGCGTGATTTGCAGAACCCCGTTGCGGAGGACATCCTGCGAGACGCCGGATATCCCAAAGGAAAAGCGATTGAAAAAATCGCTTACCTGATCCGCCGGCTGCGGGAGTGCGATTCCTTCCCCCATGAGATCGGCTTGTTCCTGGGCTATCCTGCCGTGGATGTGAAAGGCTTTATCGAGCACAAGGAATGCAAATGCACGGGCTTATGGAAGGTGTTTGAAAGCGACGAAGCGGAAGCGCAGCGGTATTTTGCCCGGTGCCGCCGCTGCACCGAAGGGTATCTGCGGCGCAAACAGGAAGGATGGGACCTGTCCCGGCTGACGATCCGGCCCCGGCAGTTTTCATATCAATCCATTGCCTGAGAAAGGATGGCCGAAGAAAACCTGGAAGAATTGCAGGCGGAGGGCGTCAACTGAACATGTGAAAAAAGCGGCACGGCGCGAGCGTATTGTGCCGCATTTTAGGGGGAGTGGACGATGAAACCAGACTATAAAAACTGGATGCCAAAAGGCATGATGCTGTCCTTCGCAGCGGGAGCGATTGCTTCGCTGCTGCTCTGTCTGCTGTTTGCCTGCACAGGATGGGTGTCGGGCCCCTGGCAAACGGTACTGACCATCCTGTTTGCTGTCCTGGCTGCGGTTTTCTGCGGGTTGACCATCTGGTCTGTGCTCATGTATCGCGCCTTTGATTACAACGGCAAGCGGCAGATGTCCC
>CACWWM010000113.1 GCA_902764565.1 uncultured Eubacteriales bacterium | reverse complement strand
GCATCCGTGCTTCCCGCGTCCGTCAGGCTGCCGGTCATCGTCACTTCCGCCGTATAGCCAGACAGCGCCGGTTCTATCGTTACCGTCGTATTCGCCGCCGTGGCGGTCAGCGGCGTGCCGTCGTAGGTTTTCTTCGCCGCTGCCGTGATGGTCAGGCTTTCCGTGCTCTTTACCATCAGCGTGCCCTTGGCGTACTTCACGTTGGAGAAATTGGCCGTTACGTCCTGTTCGCCCTTGTAAATCTTGTGGGACACGATCACGTTGTCGCACGTCCCAACCTCCGTCTGCGTGCTCGCCGCGCTCATGGTGGGCACCACAGTAAACCCTTCCGGCTGACTTCCTTGCTCGCGGACACCGCCGTCAGCACCACTTCCGAGGTGTTCTTGCTCACCGTCAGGGTGCCCGTGGTCAAGGAAACTTCATAGTTTTCAGACGCTGCCCCGCTCCAGGCGATATCACACGTATTGCTGCCCTGCCCCACGTCCGTTTGGCTGCCCGTGATCGTCGCGGTGATCCATTCGCCGTTTTTCAGCGTAACGGTGTACACGTTTTCAGCCTGTACAGCCGTATAATTGCTTTCATACTGCTTGCTGTACGATTTCGTGGTGATCGAAACCTGCGCGGGAGACACGGTCAGCGTGCCCAGGTTTTCCGTGATTGTATAGTTCCCCGCTTTCGTTCCCGCGTTCCACTCGATGCTGTAGGTGTTATTGGCCGTTCCCGCATCCGTGATGGTGCCCGTGGCCGTGACCTTCGCTCCTTCGCCGGAAATCAGGCCGCTGATCGTCGGGGCCGGGCTCGCGCAGGTCAGCGCCGTTCCGTCATAGGACTTGCTGGCGGAACCGGTGGTGACGGTGACGGGCTTCGGCTCTACCGTCAGCGTGCCAAGATCTTCAACGATCGCATAATCTTCGGCGTTCGTTTCGCCCCAGTCGATCGAATAGGTATTGGTGCTGAAGCCGGCATCCGTTTGGGTGCCCGTGACCGTGACCTGAATGATATCGCTTTCATCCAGGCCTTCCACGGTCACATCCGTGCTGGTCAGCGGCGTTCCGTCGTAGGTCTTGCTGGCCGAAGGGGTGGAAATCGTCAGCTTCTGCGGGCCTCCCATGTAGACCGTGCCGACAAATTCAACGGAAAAGCTGGATTGCTGGCCGGAGGGATAGGTGGGGGTGGCTATGATATCATAATAGCCCCCGCCCTTTTTCCTGGAGCTGATTTCAAGCCCGATCTGGTCGCCGGTAAACAGAGAAAATCTGTACGCCATGTTGAGCGATCTGGTGCGCACGGCGGTCACGGTTTCCCCGGTGTGCGGGCCGTTCCCGTAGGAGAGGACGGGCGTGGGGAACACCGGATTCCCATCGACCAATTCCACCTCGCCGCCGTGAAAATCGACGCTGAGCTTCAGCGGCTCCACCGACAGTTCGCCCAAATTTTCACTGACCGTGTAATTTCCCTGCTTCGCGGTGCCCCAATTGAGGGTATAGGTATTTGCCGCTTTGCCGGCCTTGGTAATGGAGCCGTTGGCGGTCGCCGTCGCCCTTTCCCCGTTCACCAGGCCGGTGACGGCGGCTTCGCCGTTCGTCAGGGGCTGGCCGTCGTAAACCTTTTCGGATGTGCCGGTGGTGACGGTGATCGTGGCGGGGGTCACCTTCAGGGTGCCCAGTTCCTCCGTGACGACGTAGTTTCCTTCCTTTGCGTTGCCCCATTTGATTTCATAGGTGTTTTCGCTTTCGCCCACGTCGGTTTGGCTGCCGGTTGCGGTCACGGTGATCTCGCCGTCAATAGGCGGGGTAACGAATTCCGCTTCCTGGCCGTTCAGGGCCCGGCCGTTGTAGTTGGTGATGGAGGAGTCGATATTGATATGCACGTTGGTGAAATCCGTCAGCAGGCGATCCGCCTCGTCTTCCACGATCCGGATGCCGTCCTGCTCCACCATCTTGGCGGACGTGTTCGTTTTCAGGCCGGCAATCAGCGCCTTTACGTCCTCTTCCTTCCAGCCGGTTTCCTGGCAGGCCTGCTGCAAAGCGTCGGGATTCTCGGCATAAATGCGCAGCAGTTCTTCGGGAAGATCGGACAGGGCAACGGGTTCCGTTTCGTATTTCAGGCTTTCCCGGCCTTCTTCGTCGTTCAGGTAGATGATCAGCCTGTAACCGGCCTTCAGCTGTACGTCGCTGGCTTCGCCGGTGAGGGGGTTCATGGCATGCACCACCACCACGCCGCACACGCCGTAAAGCGTTTGATTTTTCAGCGAGGGATTGACGAGATAAGACACATTCCGCGTGGCGGCCGCCTGCGCGCCCATGCCGCCGCCGACCCAGCCCGCCGGGGTTTCCCCTTCGGGGACGCTCTGGGGTTCGAGGCTGCGCCGGATGGCGATACTCGCCTCCGGATTGGTCAGCGGCGTGCCGTCGTAGATTTTTTCCGCGCTGCCGGTGATAATGGTGATCGGCACCGGCTCCACGATCAGCTGGCCGGCGATTTTTTCCACGTTGGCAAAATGGCCGGTCACATCTTCGTTCCGGCTGTTATAAATCTTGTAATCGCCCACGGGATTTTTGCTCTTTCCCGCGTCGATCTGAACGCCGGTGGCGGAAACCGAGCACCTGAATTCTGAGGGCAGGCCCTCCACCAGCACGTCGGAGGCGCGGATCAGGGGCGTGCCGTCATACATTTTGCTGGCGCTCCGCGCTACCAAAGACACTTTCCCGTTCCATTGCCACTTTCCGCCGGCGGAGTAGGGATAATCGCCTTCCTGCCCGCTTTCCACGTTCATATCGTCGGGCCGGCTGTTTTCATTTTCGATCCGTTTCAGCATTTCGGGATTCTTCCGGAGCTGTTGATCCACGAACCCTTCCATGTCCTGTTTTTCCGTTTTCCTGATGACGGGCAGGGCATCCGCATGCCCGTTGCCGTTTTTGTCCGTCAGAAGGGCCGTACTGCCGGAAGGCAGCTGGAAGGACTGCCGGGCCCCGCCTTCGTCAATATACGTCACCTGGGTAACGCCTGACAGCACGGAGAGCTTGGCAATGGTCATATCTTCCTTTCGCTGCTCGGACAGGACGATCATGGTGCCCCGGATGCCCACGGTCAGGGTGGAGGTCTCCACGTCCAGGGATTCGTTTTCGTCCAGCTTTTTCTGCACGTCCAGCAGCAGCGTGCCTTCCTTGAGGGTCAGCAGCATGTGATTGCCCTGCTTGATGAACTCCAGGAGGCTCTGCTGATCCATGGTGACGATCTTCGTAGCGTCCAGGCTGACGGACGCCGTGCTGGCTTCGCCCGTGCGCATGGCTTCCCCGCTTTTAAAGCGGGCGTTTTCCATCACGAAGCGGGGCTTCCCGTTGGCGTCCAGAATTTCCACTTCGCCCTCGTAATGGAGCAGTCGCATGCTCTGGGCCGAATATTCGTCCTCCGCAAGCGCGCCGCACATCGGCAGCAGCGCAAGAAGCAGCGCGGCAAGCAAAACGATCAGTCTTTTAGACGAAGCTCTTTCCATAACAAATCCCTTCTCTCTGTCCGGCAGCGGCGTTCCGCCCTTGCAGAACGGGCAAATTCCCGAACGGTTCCCGATGCTGCCCTTGCCCCAGCCTTTCCCCTCGGCTGAATGGCATGGGCGCGCATATCATTTCCTTATCGATAAAGCCATCACATCAAATTATATCCATTTTTTTATACGCCGTCAACCCGAATCCTGGCACCCGCGGATGACAAAAGCGTTGATTTTGTTACCATTCACCCTGCGGGTTCATGCATACCCCCCGCGTTTCCGCAGCCTCAAAGGTCGCAACTCCCCTTCATGGGGAGATTGCTCCCTTTCGGCTGATCTCACCGCCGATGAAATTTCCGCCACAGGCGGTCATCGGCGGTTCGTCCCCTCCGGTTTTTCCTCTCGGCCCTCGGGCCTCCCGGGCGGAAAAACCGCAAGGAACGTTTTCCTGACGGAAAACCCCGCCCGACCGGCAGAGCCGGTCGATACGATCACAGTCGGGGGAGTTCCCCCGACACCCCCCTTTGCCGTTATGCTGCTTGACCTTTATCAGGATACATGAATGGTTACTTGATTATGTTGCCATTTGCTTTCTTTTCAAAACGCGCCGAATGTGGTAAAATGAGCATGCTTGATTTTTTTCAAGCGGATGGACGCATTACGCTTTAGACAGGAATGGGACATGTGCAGTGAGTGAAAACCGGCAGAACGGAAAAAAGAAAAAAATCTGGACAGCGCTGTTTGTCCTCTTGAATATAGCCGTCGTCGCCGCCACGGCGATCAATGAATTCTCAGCAAAGCCGGCCGATGCGGCGGAATTGGCCTTTTCGCCTCGCGCGCCTTTCTATTTGGCGTGCGCCGGGCTCTGCCTGGCGGTCGTTTGCTGCGCAGAAGCGCTGAAATATTGGCTGATGATGCGGTTCCTGGGAGAAAAGCCCTCCTTCCGCGTCGCTTTTGAAACGGCGGCGCTGGGCAAGTATTACGACTGCATCACGCCTTCCGGCGCGGGGGGCCAGCCGTTTCAGATTCTGTGGCTGCGCAGGCATGGCTATTCGGACGGCGCCGCTTCCGCCATGACCGTCACCGGGTATATTACGATGCAGGCGGGCTTCATGCTGCTGGCGCTGGCGGGTTTTATCGCCTGGCGCTCGGTGGAGCTGGAAGCCATCCGCTATTCGGCCTATGCGGGGCTGTTCATTTTATCCATCATTCCCTGCCTGCTGGCTGCGTTTTCCTTTATGCCCGGCGCCGTGGCGAAGCTCATTTCCGCCGTCATTCGCCTGTGCGGCAGGCTGAAGCTGCTGAAAGAGCCGGATAAGGCGGCGGAGCGCGTGCTCGGAATGCTCGACAGCTATCATTCCAGCTTTTCCGCCATTGCGAAGAACAAGGCGGCGCTGGCCTCCCTGCTGGTTCTTTCGCTGATTTACCGGATCGCCCTGTGCAGCATGCCGTATTTTGTGCTGAAAATGTTTGGCACGCCCGTCAGCTTCCCGCATCTTTTCGCCACCACCATATACATTTACGCGGCCATCGCGCTGGTGCCCACGCCCGGCAATGCCGGCGCTGCCGAAGGCGCTTTCTACCTGGCGTTTTCCGCCGTAGGGTCGGGCGGCGTGTTCTGGGCCATGCTGATCTGGCGGATCTTCTGCCACTATTCCTTTATTCTGATCGGCGCGGTCATCTACGGTGTGAACGCGCTGCAAAAAAGCGTCCCCCTGGAGGAGAAACAAAATGAGCAACCCTGAAAAGCTGCATCCGCTGCTGTTTATCGATAACTACTTCCCCGTCATCGACGGCGTTACGGAAACGGTTCACCAGTACGCCCTGCACATGGACGCCACGGTGGTCTGCCCGGAAATGGAAAAGCACTATGAGGATAAATTCAGTTTTCCCTACAGGGTGCTCACTTCCAAAACACTGCGGGTGCCTTTTTCCAGATATGCCAGCGCGGTGCCCCGGATCGACGCCAAGCTGTCCGCCGCAATCGCCGAGGAAAAGCCGGATATTTTTCATGTTCACAGTCCCTCCCTGTTGGGAGAATACGCCCTTTCCCTTGGAAAGAAAATGAAAATCCCGGTGGTGGCCACGTTCCATTCCAAGTATTACGACGCCATCCTGGAATTTGTTAAAGTCCCTTCCGTCGCAAAGCTCGTCACCGACAGGATCGTGCATCTGTACGAAAACTGCGACGCCGTATGGGCCTGCTCGGAAGAAACCGGCGAAACGCTGCGCTCCTACGGCTTCCGCGGAACCTATTCCGTCATGCCCAACGGGACGGACGCCGCTTTTCCCGCGAACGCGGCGGAATTGAAAGCGCGGGCCGCCGCCCGGTTTCAAATTCCCCGGGGGAAGCACGTCCTGCTGTTTGTGGGCCAGCAAATCTGGTACAAAAACCAGCGCCTGATCCTGGACACCCTTCACCTGCTCCGCGATCAAAGCGACGACTATTTTCTCATTATGGTGGGCGCGGGAAGGGACGAGCAGGCGATCAAACGGTATTCCGCGTCGCTGGGGCTGACGGACGCCCAGGTGCTGTTTACCGGCCTGATCGACGATCGGGAACTGCTGACCGGGGTCTATCTGGCTTCCGATCTGCTGTTTTTCCCCTCCGTGTTCGACAACGCGCCGCTGGTGCTGCGGGAGGCGGCGGTATTGGCCGTTCCCTCGCTGGTCACGGCGGGGTCAAACGCGGCGGGGGCCATCCAGAAAAATGTAAACGGCTTCACCGCCGCCGATACGCCGCAGGCCATGCGGGATGAAATCACAAGGATCTTTGCCCAGGAGGACGTTGCGCAGATCGGGCAGAACGCGCGGGCGACCATTCCCATCCCCTGGGAAAAGCTGATTCTCCGGGTGCTTGAGCAGTACCGGCGCGTGATAGCGCAGTACAAGGGATAAATCAGAGGAGGAACACATGAGCAAGGCTGAATTGACGCGCACAGTCAAATTTGTGCTTTTTTCCATCTCCGCCGGCGTGATCGAGATTGCGTCCTTCACGGCGCTTGACACCCTGACGCCGTGGAGCTATTGGGTATGCTATCTCACGGCGCTGGTGCTTTCCGTGCTGTGGAATTTCACCCTGAACCGTGAATTTACCTTTCGGTCTGCGGGCAACATCCCCGTGGCCATGCTGAAGGTGGCGGCCTATTACGCGGTATTCACGCCCGTCACGACGATCCTGGGCAATTATCTGGCGGAAAGCTGCGGATGGAACGGATATCTCGTCACCGGCCTGAATATGCTCCTGAATTTTGTGACGGAGTATCTGTACGACCGGTTCGTGGTTTTCGGAAAATCGCTGGATACAAACAGCCGGGGACAGGCGAAAGGAAGCAAATGACCATGCAAGCACCTGGGAAAGCGAAAGAGGGAAACGGAAAAAGGCCCGTTTTGTATCGCCTGCTCAAAGAGCTCGTTATGCTGTTTTCCCCGAAATACACGCTGCACGGCACGGAAAACCTGCCGGACGAGCCCTGCGTGATCGTCGCCAATCACTGCCAGATGTACGGCCCCATCGCAGCGGAGCTGTACATGCCACGTCCGCGCTATACCTGGTGCATCGGCGAAATGATGCGCCGGGAAGAAGTGCCCGCCTACGCGTTTCAGGATTTCTGGTCGATGAAGCCGCGGTGGACGCACTGGTTTTACCGGCTGCTCAGCCATCTGATCGCGCCGCTGGCCGAATATGTCTTTACCAACGCGCGCACCATTCCCGTGTATCACGACGTGCGCATCGTGTCCACGTTCCGCCAGTCCCTGGAACGGCTGGCGGCGGGTTCGGATATCGTCATTTTTCCGGAATGCGCGGAGCCCTATAACGCGATCCTGTGGCAATTTCAGAAAAACTTTGTGGATTTGGCGCAGCTTTGTTACAGGCGGAACGGAAACGCCCTTCGTTTTGTGCCCGCGTACATCGCGCCGTCGCTGAAAAGCATTTCCTTTGGCGAGCCCGTTTCCTTCTGCCCGCATGCTCCCATCGACAAAGAACGGGAGCGGATCAGCGGCGCCATGATGGAAGCGATCACCCGGCTGGCCGTCGATTTGCCCCGGCACACCGTAGTGCCTTATCCCAACATTCCCAAGCGCCAGTATCCACAGAATCTGGACTGCGCACGGGATGCTTAGCCTCCCGCCGCTCAGCCACTGGCGAAGAATAAAATCGGTTTAAGCTTCCTTTAACCTTTCGCTGGTAAGATCATTGCTGTCAGGCGGGCAACCGAATGACGCAAACCGGAAAAAGGATTAAAGGAGGACACCTTGATGAAAAAAATCTTAGCTTTTCTGATCGCTTTGATCGTAACGATATCGGCAACAACGGTTTTCGCGGAAGGAAATCCCCCTTCCGGCGGCAACCCGCCCAGCGGTGAAATGGGCACGCCTCCCGACGGCACGCCCCCGGATGGTTTTGGCGGCGGCTTCGGCGGCGGCACCCCTCCGGGCGGCCGTTCTTCCTCTTTCGAGTACGCGGCAGCTTCCGAGATCACGGCGGCGGCTGACATATCCGGCGAAGCCTACGCTTCCGAAACGGCGGACGAAAGCGCCCTGATCGTAAACACAGCGGACGCGGTTTCCCTCTCCAATATCACCGTCGCCAAGACCGGCGATTCCGACGGCGGCGATAACTGCAATTTCTACGGCCTGAACGCGGCGCTGCTGGTGATGGGCGGCTCCGCCGCCACCATCACGGGCGCTTCCATCACTTCCTCCGCCGACGGGGCCAACGGCGTATTCTCCTACGGCGGCAACGGCGGCAAGAACGGCGCGGAAGGCGACGGCACCACCGTCATCATTTCCGATTCCACCATCGTGACCACCGGCAACGGCTCCGGCGGCATCATGACCACCGGCGGCGGCGTCACCTACGCCAGCAATCTGACCGTGGAAACCAGCGGGCGTTCCTCCGCGGCCATCCGCACCGACCGGGGCGGCGGCACCGTGGCGGTGGACGGCGGCACCTATACCACCAACGGCCTGGGTTCCCCCGCCATCTATTCCACGGCGGATATTACGGTGCGCAGCGCCGCTTTGATAAGCAATCTGTCCGAGGGCGTATGCATCGAGGGCAAGAACAGCATCACTTTGGTGGATTGCGATTTGACCGCCAACAATACCGCCATGAACGGCAACGCCGCCTTCCTGGACGCCATCATGATCTACCAGTCCATGAGCGGCGACGCGGACAGCGGCACCTCCGCCTTCACCATGATCGGCGGCAGCCTGACCAGCAAAAGCGGCCACATGTTCCACGTGACCAACACCAACGCCGTGATCACCTTAAATGGGGTTGAACTGGTCAACGAGGGCAGCGACGTGCTCATCAGCGTCTGTGACGACGGCTGGAGCGGCGCTTCCAACATCGCCACCCTGAACGCCAGCAATCAGGTGCTGACGGGATTGCTTCTGGTGGGCAGCGATTCCACCCTGAACCTGCACCTGAAGGAGGGCAGCTCCTTTGTGGGAACGGTCAGCGGTGAAATCACCAACGCCAAAGGAACCGCGGTTTCTTCGGAGGTCGGCGCCGTGAACGTGACCCTGGACGAAACCAGCACATGGACGCTGACCGCCGACACCTATATCACCAGCTTTGACGGAAATCTTCAAAACGTGATCGGCAACGGCTACATGCTGTATGTGAACGGAAACGCGGTTCTTTAAAACAAATTGCCATAGCGGTGTGTGAACCGCTATGGCGATTTATTTTATTCTTCTTCAATCTCACGGCCCACCAGATGCACAATGATGGGCTTGACGTTCAATGCGGGCAAAATCACGTCCATCAAATCCTTTGTGGCGAAGCGGACGGAGCTTGTGTTTTCGCAGGGATGGCAGCCGAAAACTGCTTCTTTCAGCACGTCCTCGTCCATCACAAGCTGCACCCTGCGTTCCCGATCGTTCATTAAGCCCAGCACGGAAACGCTGCCCGGATGAATGTCCAGGAGCTGAACCATATAGTCCTCGCTGGCGAAGGAAAGGCGGCTGACGCCCATCTGTTTGGACAGCTCCTTGGTTTTGAAGGGCTTGTCCCCCGGCATCACCAGCAGATAAAAGTTCGTCTGCTGGCGGTTGCAAAGAAACAGGTTTTTGCAGATGTAAACATGCAGGATCGCGTCCACGTCCGCGCACACTTCCATGGTGGTGGCGGGCCGATCCGGGTGATCCGTCCGGTCAAAGGCGACGCCCAGCCTGTCCAAAAACGCGTATGCCCTGATTTCCCGTTCGCTTCGCCCGGTCATATCGGCGGGAGAACCATGCATCAATTCCAATTGCATCACACCCCTTGCCCCATGCCGAGGCAATATTTATTCCAGTCCCTCCGCGATCTTCACGGCGTTCCGCACGCAGTCGTCGCACGGGCAAAGAACCACGCCGGTATCCACGCCCTTCAAATCCTTGCAGACGGTGGCCCCGCACAGCGCCTTGAACTGGCGAAGCACATTTGCGGCGTCCCTGCCCACCGGTCTGCCGCTGTATTTTTTGATGCCCAGCAGCATCTGCGCGCCGAGCAGCGCGCCGCACGTGCCTTCCAGGCACCCCATGCCGCCGCCAAAGGCCGCGCCGATGCGCATGAGTTCATCCTCCGTCATGCCCGTTTCTTCCGCAAACGCGCAGAGAACGGCCTGGCAGCAGTTGCATCCGCCGTGCTTCAGCTGTACCGCGCGATCCGCCCTGTCCATCTTCTCCGCCCTCACAGTCTTTTTCATTGGGGTTTCTTCCCCGGTATTATATCGGAACGCCGGAAGAATTACAAGGAGAGCCGCGCAAAACTTTTTCTTGCCCGCGCAAAACACTTGTGCTATAATTCTCCCGTGCTTAGGAGCCTTCCCTTTATGCATGGAACAAAGACGGTAGGCATACCAAACGCTTTTTAAGGAAGGAATGAATGTAAATGATGGAGCCTGAAAAAAAAGTCAAAAGGATCGGCGTTTTAACCAGCGGCGGCGACGCCCCCGGCATGAACGCGGCTGTCCGCGCCGTAGCGCGCACCGCGCTGGCCAACGGCATTGAATGCATCGGCATCCGCCGCGGCTGGCAGGGCCTGATCAACTGCGATTTCGTGCAGCTCACCCGCGCCAGCGTGGGCCATCTGCTGTCCCGTGGCGGCACCGTGCTTTATACCGCCCGCAGCGAAGACTTTATGACCAAAGAAGGCCGCCAGAAGGCGGTGGCTACCTGCAAAATGCTGGGCCTGGACGGCATCGTGGCCATCGGCGGCGACGGTACCTTCCGCGGCGCGCTGGAGCTTTCCCGCTTGGGCGTGCCCGTCGTGGGCGTACCCGCCACCATCGATAACGACGTGGGCTGCACCAACTACACCATCGGCTTTGACTCCGCGGCGCCACCGCCGTGCTGGTGCCGGAACACGCGGAAGATTTTGAAAAGAACGTGATCGAGCGCATCCGGGGCGCCAAGCTGGCGGGTTACACCCACTTTATGGTGGTTGTGGCCGAAGGCGCGGGCCACGCTAACGAGGTGGGCCAGCGCATCCAGGAAGCCCTGGGCATCAAGCCCACCATCACCGTCATCGGCCATATCCAGCGCGGCGGCGCGCCCACCGGACGCGACCGTGAAACCGCTACCCGCATGGGCTACCACGCCGTCATGGCTTTCCTGGAAGGCCGGGGCGACTGCGTGATCGGCACCCAGGAAGGCGGCATCGTGGAAATCCCCATTGAAGAAGCCCTCACCATGAAAAAGCATTTGCAGATGGACCGCTACAAGATCATGGAAATCATGCAGTTCGGCGGCCACGAATCCTGATCAGCGCAAACGCAATTTCTTACAGATCGTTAAAATGGGCTGTCTCACTGCGAGGCAGTCCTTTTCTTATGCCGAAAAATCCCCCTGCCGCCGGGGCGGCAGGGGGACGGAGTTCAATTTAGAATTTTGCTGTTGCAGCCGGACGGAAGATTACTTCGCGTCAGCGCGGCGGCGGGAGATCAGGATGATGGAAGCGCCCAGCACCATGATCAGACCGGAGACGTAGAAGATGGTGGTACCGATGCCGCCAGTGGAGGGCAGAGAAGCGCCGGGAGTGTTGGGCACTTCAGCCTTGTTATAGTACTGTTCAGTCTTAGTGCCGGTAACAGGATTGTCAAGAGTAGCATCGGTCTCGCTCAGAACAACAGCATGAGGAGTGGGATCCAAGCGATAGCCGGCGGGAGCGGCAGTTTCAATGACGAAGTAGGTGCCGGCTTTCAGGCCTTCCCAGGACACATGACCGTCTCCATCGGTAGTGGCTTCCGCACCAACGATCACCTGAGGCTCAGCAGGAGCGGTGCCAGCGGCATTTGCCTTAACGAGGATGAACTTCGCACCGGCCAGAGCCTCGCTGGTATCGCTATCATACTTGAAGACGTATACGCCATAGTTTTTCTGCGTGTCCGTATCGCCGGGTTGAACTTCGCTGTCTACATAGGGGTTGGTGTTGTAGGTGATCGTAGCGGTGTTCGTGGAAGTAGCGGTTACGTTATCAACGGCTTCCAGCACCGCATCGTATTCCACGATGATTGCTTCGCTGGGATGAGCCAGGATGAAAGCCTGAGCAAAAGTGACGGTAAAGCCCTTGCCAGCTTCAGCAACCGCGAAAGTGTCGTCGCCAGCAGTAAAATCGCTTCCGCCGACGTTCACAGTAACAGTAGTATGGTCATCGTCCAGCCCGGTGGGAGTATCGGTGATGACCGCCTTGGCCTTCGTGGCGTTAGAGGGATAGTTGGGCATATTAGTGGTGATAGTGAAATGGATGGTATCGCCCACAGAGTAATTGTCAGTGGTCTTCACCTGAGTATCGTTATCAGCGGAAAAATCTTCAGTCTTTTCAATGGTTACGGGTTCAGACTTCGCGTCGACATTAACGTCAGCATGCTTGTTATAAGTATTGTTAGCACTATCAACCACGGGAACAGCATTGATCAGCATGGGCTTGTAGACGATGCCAGCGTTCTCGGTGCCTTCCACAATACCATAGTAGTAGCCAGGCGCAACAGCCAGCGTCACGGAATTAGTGTCGTCAGCATTGCCGCTGTAATCCGCTTGCAAACCTGCAAAAAGAGCACCAAACGCGTTGGCCATCGCCTTAACGTTGTCATCGCCTGAGATAGCTCCGATTTTTTCAATCGAGTTATAGGCATCGGGCAGCGTGATGGCGGAAGTCATGGTGTACTCCAGAGTATTGTTTGCCGCAACACTCACGCCAGCGATCTTGTACAGCTTCAGGGTGTTGCCTTCGGTAATTCCAACCTTAACGTTCACGTCATCAGTAGCAGCCGCGAACGCCACGCCGCACAGCGCCATGACCATCACAGCAGCCAGAGCCAGAGCCAGAACCTTTTTCATGTTCATGTTCATCCTTTCATTTTTTTGTATTTCGTTGAGTTTCCAACCGTTGCCGGTTGGGCCGAGAAAGCTTGAGGGGATGATTTCCCGCCCGGCCTGTGGGGTAAAGGCCGCATCAGACACGCGGCCCCGTTTGGGAAGGCCGAACAAAAAATCCCGTTCCTTACGCGGCCTTTTCGCCGAATCGGCCGCGCCTCCGTTAGCGGCCGTCCCCTAAGACGGCCCGCCGGAGCTTATCGCTCGGGTAGTAACGAAAAGGTCCCCAACCTCCCTTCTACCGTTTGCGCCCAAATTTCAGCAAGCGTTCCGTGGGGGGGCGCTTGATGTTGGCAGCGTACCTGTCCGTTAAACAGGTAAAACGAAACGGAAGAAAAACCATGCCTTGCGCTGGGTGTTCCTCCACAGCTCCTATTATAATTGCTATTTCCTGAACAGTCAAGCATTTTTTTGGCAATATTTTGGTCGAATATTCCTCGTTTTTTGCTTCCGGCCATACAAAACGAGCAAAAAAGTGGGAGAATATTCAGAAAGGCCTGTATTTATTTTGTCATTTTTTGACAGTGTGTGGTACAAAAGGGGCCGGCACGGATAGCGCTTTGCAAATATTTTCATCCGATTTTTAAAACGAAGTTGGGAAATATCACATATAAAACGCGGGGCAGAGAGCGCGCGGCTCTCTGCCCCATTCGTTCGTATGATTATTTAACCGATTTTGTCCTTGAAGCCCATGTATTTCCGCAGCGGTTCCGGGATGCGGATGGTGCCGTCGGCCTGCAGGTTGTTTTCCAGGAAAGCGATCAGCATGCGGGGCGGGGCCACCACGGTGTTGTTCAGGGTGTGGGCCAGGTACTTTTTGCCGTCCGCGCCCTTCACGCGGATGCCAAGGCGGCGGGCCTGGGCGTCGCCCAAATTGGAGCAGCTGCCCACTTCAAAGTATTTCTGCTGGCGGGGGCTCCAGGCTTCCACGTCGCAGGACTTCACTTTCAGGTCGGCCAAATCGCCGGAGCAGCATTCCAGGGTGCGCACGGGGATGTCCATGCTGCGGAAGAAGTCCACAGTGTTCTGCCACAGGCGATCGTACCACATCATGCTGTCTTCGGGCTTGCAGACCACGATCATTTCCTGCTTCTCGAACTGATGGATGCGGTACACGCCGCGCTCCTCGATGCCGTGGGCGCCCACTTCCTTGCGGAAGCAGGGGGAATAGCTGGTCAGGGTCTGGGGCAGGTCGGCCTCGTCCAGAATCTGGTCGATGAACTTGCCGATCATGCTGTGCTCGCTGGTGCCGATCAGATAAAGGTCCTCGCCCTCGATCTTGTACATCATGTTTTCCATTTCGGTAAAGCTCATGACGCCGTTCACCACGGCGGAACGGATCATGAAGGGAGGCACATAATAGGTAAAGCCCCGGTCGATCATGAAATCCCGGGCGTAGGACAGGATGGCGCTGTGCAGCCGGGCGATATCGCCCTTCAGATAATAGAAGCCGTTGCCGGAGGTGCGGCGGGCGGAATCCAGGTCGATGCCGTTCAGGCGCTCCATGATGTCCACGTGATAGGGGATTTCCCAGGCGGGCACCACGGGCTCGCCGAAGCGCTCGTTCTCCACGTTCTGGCTGTCGTCCCTGCCGATGGGCACGGAAGCGTCGATGATGTTGGGAATCACCATCATGCGCTTTTTGATTTCCTCGGCGTATTCCGCTTCCTTGGCTTCCAGGGCGGCCATTTCGTCCTGCATGTCCTTCACCTGCTGCTTGGCGGCCTCGGCTTCGTCCTTTTTGCCCTGGCCCATCAGCGCGCCGATCTGCTTGCTGATCTTGTTGCGCTGGGAGCGCAGGAAATCCGCCCGCTGAATGGCTTCGCGGTTCTTTTTGTCCAGGTCGATCACTTCGTCCACCAGGGGCAGCTTTTGATCCTGGAACTTCTTTTTGATGTT
>CACWWM010000112.1 GCA_902764565.1 uncultured Eubacteriales bacterium | reverse complement strand
GCGTTGACGGAAAAAAGGAATCCCGTTCCACCCTTGGCGAAACCGAAGTATTCATACCGCTGCCGCTGGCCGCCCAGGGCCATGAAATCCAGGCCCATTTTCCGGGCCTGCTCCACCTGCATGGCCATCAGCGCCCGCATGTGCCCTTGCTTCTCAAACCGGGGATGCACGGATACCGAGCCGATATACCCGCCGCGCAGGGGGGCGGCGTCCCGGCCCATTTGTACCTCAATGGGCAGCATGGCCACCGTGCCCCGGATGCGCCCGTCCACCTCCGCTACCGCGTGGAGCCGGAAAAAACCGGGATGGGCGTACACCTTGGGAATCAGCCGGGCGAAATCGTGGGGCCGCGCTTTCTGGCTGAACACGGCGTTGATCAGATCGAGGATTTCATCGTCCTCTCCGGGCCGGGCAAAACGGTAATCGGTCATGAGGCTTCCCTCCGTGGCACACAAAAAAACAGGCTGCTTCCAAATTATATACGCAACGGGGAAAAAACGCAAGCTGCGGGGCGGTTTGCTTGTTCGTGTTCTGTTCGATTTTCTTTGTTTTCATTGACATCGCATGATAAAAGAGATAGAATTGCTATGCAATGACAACACATGATGAAGGGGGTCCACCAGATGAAGCATATCCGTTTTCTGCTCTTCCTTGCCGTGATCCTGGCGCTGTCCTGCGTGCTGGCTGCCGCCATCGGGGAGGAACCCATCGCGTTGACCCTGAATAATCGGGTGAACGCGTACACCGATGAGGACGGCGACCTTACGGCATTCACCTTCACGCCTGCCGAATCCGGCATGTACTCCTTTTGCTCCAGCGGCGAAAAGCAGATGTACGGCTGGCTGTACACCAGCAATTACGATCAGCTGGTCAGCGATTTCGGCAACGCGGCCGACGGCAAAAATCTTTGCTCCAGCTACTATCTGAACGCCGGTTCTGCCTATACCTATGAAGGCGGCGTCGCGTATGGAGAAACGGGCGATTTTGAATTCTGGGTGCAGCCGGCCGACCGTTTTGTGGCATGCGCTCCTGAGTACCCCATCATTGTTGATTACGGCGACTCCGTAGAACTGGAAGTATACGCATACGATCCCGAAGGCGTGCTGACCTACGAATGGACGCAGGTGTCGCCGGAAGTAATCAATCTGGAAGACGTTACCGGCAGCACCTTATTCATTGACTCCGTGACCGTGAATCAGGAATACAGCGTAAAGGTGACCGGCAGCCAGGAAACGGATTGGGAGATCATCAATTTCAGGGTGTTTTATGATCCGCAGCTGACCGTAACGCGCCTGTGCCCTTCCGATCAGACGGTTCATCCCGGCGGCTCTGTCACGCTGTCTGTGGAGGTCACGTCCCTGTGGGGCGATACGGACTGTTACTGGTCTTATTCCGGGGAATCCACGGGGTATCGCTACCAGGAGGTGGAAGGCGAAAACGGGACGGCGTTGACGGTTGAAAACCTGCAGGAAGATCGTTCTTATAATTGCGAGGTGATTTGCACCAACGACAGCTACAGCATAGAGTTTTCTAAAGAAATCAGGTTTTATCTGAACTGTGATAACGCTTTCCATGCATCTGCCGAGCAGTATGAATATTCCGTCAATCCCGGCGATTCCTTATCCCTGAGCGTAGACGCCTCCTGCGCCGTGGGCGATCTGCATTTTGCCTGGTATTTCTCGCCGGAAGCTTACAGCGGCGAAGGGGAACTGCTGGAGGACGTGAACGGCCCTGCCCTGGTCATGGAGAACGTCACCGCCAGCGGCTACTATCGTGTGTGCGTCACGGACGATTATCAGAACAGCTGGGAGACGCAGTTCCGCGTCAAGGTGGAAAACGGTTTCCAGGCCTGGTCCGAAACGGACGACAGCGAGATCAGCGCCGCGCCGGACGATGAAATCACCCTGAAGGTGGGCGGCCGGTGCAGGAATGGGGCGCTGTCCTATCAATGGTTCAAGGACGAGAAGCCGATTCCCGGCGCCACAGGCCCGATCCTTGTAACCAAAGACCATGTAACGGAAGAAGAAACCTGGGTCAGGTTCACCTGCGTGATTTCTGATCCGTACAGCAACCAGGAAAAAATGTGGTATTCCGTTTACCTTGGTCAAGGCATTGTGGTGCGGCCCGTATCGGGATCGGAACTTGTACTCCGGCCTGACGAAACCGCCGTGCTGACGGCCTCCGCCCGCAGCTTTGACAGCGCGGCCATGACCTACGAATGGGCGTATGATCAAAGCGGCATCTTTGAGGAAGAGTCCTGGTGCGTCATTCCGGACGCCGCATCCACGTCGCTGACTGTCAGCGGCCAGGACGGCACGAGAAAATACCGTTTCCTGGCAAAAGACCAGAACGGCAATGAAGACTATACTGAATTCGACGTCGGCGTTGACTCCGGCCTGATTCTGGACAGCTACAATTCCAGGGTGACCTTGTTCCCCGATGAATCGGCCACGCTGCAGGTCTCCGCTTCGACGCTCTACGGCCCCATCACTTATCAGTGGTACAAAGACGAAACGATCATTTCCGGCGCTACCGAAGCCACTTATACCCTGACCGACGCTGAAAGCAACGTTGAATATACCTGCGAGATCAGCGACCGGTATGACGTCCAATTCGCCTGGTTCCGTACGGTGAAGGGCAGCCGGCTCACCGTCCAGGCCGTGGGCGATACCGATATCCTCTGCCAGGAAGGGGAAGAAGTGACCTTGCAGGTGGAAGTGCAAAACGCCACCGGCGAAGTATCCTATTCATGGTACAATAACAATCAGTACCTGGGCGTAAATGCCAGCAGCTGCACCTTCACCGCCGCCGCAGGGGTCAATCATTACGCCTGCGAGGTCTGGGATGGAGGGGAATACGGCGGCAACGCGCGGATCAACTTCTATTGCAGAACGATGGAAATTCCCGCCATGACGGCGGGCGCGAACACGTCCATCACGGTTTCCGACGAAGAGGCGGCCTATCTGTCCTTTACCCCCGACACGACAGGCGTTTACACCTTTACCGCGTCCGGCACCGCCCTGCGGAACTCTTATCTGACGCTGCTTGACAGCAATTGGAACGAAATTGCCAGCAGGGGCATCTCCAGCGCTGGCAACTACCTGCGCCAGCGCCTGACCGCGGGGGCCAAGTATTATCTGGCGTATAATCTTTATGGTTCCAACAATACCACCGGCAGCGTTTCCGTTGTCAAGTCCGCGGATCAGTACACCGGCGCGTTCACGCTGATGACCGGTCAGAGCTTCCTGTTCAGCGGGGAGGATACGGCGTTCTATTATAGCATCGAATCCTCCGTCTCCAGCAATCCTTCCGTCGCGTCCGTCAGCACCAACACCGTTACCGCCAAGTCGCCCGGCACCGCAACGGTGACGCTGCAATATGACAACGGATATTCGGCTGTCTATACCGTTACGGTCGTTTCCCGGAGCAGCGTGGTCACGGTGCCCTCCAGCGTGCGCGTCATCGAGGATGGCACTTTCGCCGGCGATACCGGCCTGGTGATCGTGGATCTTGGCAATGTAAACTATATCAGCAGCGGCGCTTTCGAGAACAGCGGCGTGCAGCAGGTCATCCTGCACAGCTGGAATGTGTACATCGCGCCCGACGCTTTCAGCGGCGCGCATCCCGTCATCGTTACCAGATGCTATGAGGTCACCCGGTACTGCCTGGAACACGGCCTGGAATTCCTGTATCTGGAGGAAATCGGCGGCAACGGCTGATACGCAGAAACCTGTGAAAAGACTGTCACGCAATCACATTTCATGTAGGAGGGAATTTTCTTGGAAGACCCGATAGGCCGATGGTTTTTGGAAGCGCTGATACTCGGTCTTTGCGGCCTGCTGGCGCTGTGCCAGGCCGCGCTGACAAACGCAAACGAGGGAAAAATCCGCGCTGCCGCCTCGGAAGGGGACGGGAGGGCGAAAAAACTATTGCCATTTTTGGATCAGCCGGAGCCGGTGATCGCTCTGCGGGGGCTGCGCACCCTGTGCCTGCTGCTGTTCGCCGCGCTGGGGATGGCGCTGTGCCAGGGGGCGGGGCTGCCGTTTGCGGGCGCGGCGGCGGTTTTCTGCCTGATCTCCGCGCCGCTGATTATGATTCTTTGCAAAATGACCCCGGAAAAGGTGGGGCGCAAGCGGGCGGATCAAATCGTCCTGACCCTGCGCCCCCTGATCGCTTTTGTTACCCGGATGATGACGCCGTTCACCGCCCTGGAGCGCTGGGCCGCCCGAAATTTGGCGCGGCTGTTCGGCGTCGATCCCCACGCGCCGGATGAGGAAGTGACGGAAGAGGAAATCCGCGCCATGGTGGATATGGGCGGGGAAAACGGCGTGCTCGAAAGCGACGAGCGGGAAATGATCAAGAACGTGTTCGATTTCGGCGACCTGACCGCCGCGGACTGCATGACCCACCGCACCGACGTGACCGCCGTCTGGATCGGGGACGACCAGGAAACCATCCTGCAAACCATCAAGGAAAGCGGCCTTTCCCGGTTCCCGGTGTACAAGGAGGACATCGACGATATCGTCGGCGTGCTGTCCACCCGGGAATACCTGCTGAACATGAGCGACAAAAAGCCGCGGCCCCTGCGCGCGCTGCTGCGCGACCCCTATTTCGTGCCGGAAACCGTGCCCACAGACGTGCTGCTGCGGAACATGCAGCACGTCAAGACCCATATCGCCATCGTGGTGGACGAGTACGGCGGCATGAGCGGCATCATCACCATGGAAGACTTGCTGGAAGAAATCGTGGGCAACATCTACGACGAGTTTGACCCGGCGGCGGAAAGTGAAATTCAGCCATTGGGCGACGATACCTGGCGCGTCAACGGCGGGGTGGAGCTGGAAGCGGTGGCCGAAGCGCTGAACGTGACGCTGCCGGAGGACGAGGACTACGACACCCTGGGCGGCCTGATTTTCAGCCGTTTTTCCACCATTCCCCAGGACGGCACCACGCCGAGCCTTTCCCTGTACTGCACCGAGGACGGGGAAGCGCCGGAGGAAGGAACGGCGGATCAGATCGAAATTCAGGTGGAAACCATCCTGGACCGCCGCGTCGAATGGGCCAGAGTGCGGGTGATCCGCGCCGGGACAGAGGAAAAACCGGAAACAGAGGAATGATCGGAGGGGACGCGGCGAAGGCTGCGCCCCTTTTTCTTCGTGTTTTTTGTCGGTTCTTTGCAGGGAAAAGGCACAAAAGGAACGAAATGGGAAAAAGCCCCCGCCATGGGGAAGATACCGATCGGCTTTTTCGTTGAATAGGTATCAACAATGCAAAGGATGAAGCGATATGTGGATTTGTCAGCGGTGTCAAACACAGAACCGGGACGGGATGCAGGCGTGCCCGGTATGCGGAACCATGCGGGCGGCAGGGCGGTTCGGCTCTGCGCCGCCCCGGGTAACGGCGGCTGCCGCAGCCCCGCAGATGCAGGAAGCGGCCCCAAACGGCAATGTCAGAATCGGTTATCAGCCGCCGGAGGATAATATCCGCGCGCCCCGCGCCGTCCGGGGGAAGAGCGGCAGGCTGGCGAGGCTTACGGGCGGCGCGCTGTGTGTGCTGCTGCCCGTCATGGTATTGGTGCTGGCGTGGCAGCAGCGGGAAATCCTGCGCCCCGTCCTCGCGCCTCTGTTTACGGGAGCCGAAGCGCCGGAATGGCTGGGCTGGGCATGCTACGGCATTCTTTCCCTGGCCGCCGCGCTGATCGCCCTGCTGCCGGGATTGTGGACGCTGCTGCTGAACAGGAAAAGGAAATAAAGGACACATTAAGTCACTATGAGAGTACAGAGTTCAGAGTACAGAGTTCAGATCATATAGTCGATTACTATCGGAGTCCGAAGTATCGGAGTAGATAAATCTGTACTCTGCACGCTGTACTCTGTTCACTTCTTTGTCACTTAAAGTGCCCTTTACATCGAACCCAATAACGGTATGAAAGAAGGTTTGTGCAATGCTTTCGTTTGAAAACGACTATTCCGAAGGGGCGCATCCCAAGCTTTTGCAGGCCCTCGTGGACACCAATTTCGTGCAGCAGGTGGGCTACGGGGAGGACGAATACAGCCTGCGGGCCAAGGTGAAGATTCGGGCGGCGTGCCAGGACCCGGAAGCGGACGTGTTTTTCCTGGTGGGCGGCACCCAGACCAACGCCGTGGTGATCGACGGCCTGCTTTCCGGCACGGAGGGCGTGGTGGCGGCCAGCACGGGGCACGTGAACGTGCACGAGGCCGGGGCCATCGAGTACACCGGGCATAAGGTGCTCACCGTGCCGGAAAAGGACGGCAAGATCGACGCGGAGGACTTGCGCGCCCTGCTGTCCGGCTTTTACGCCGACCCCACCCATTCCCATATGGTGTACCCCGGCGCGGTATACATTTCCCATCCCACGGAGTACGGCTCCCTGTATTCCCTGGCGGAGCTGACCCAGCTTCGGGACGTGTGCCGGGCCTACGGCATTCCCCTGTTTTTGGACGGGGCGCGGCTGGGCTACGGCCTGGAAAGCTATGAAACGGACGTGACCCTGCCGGACATCGCCCGCCTGTGCGACGCCTTTTATATCGGCGGCACCAAGGTGGGGGCCCTGTGCGGCGAAGCGGTGGTGTTCCCCCGGCACGGCGCGCCCAAGCGCTTCATCACCCACATCAAGCAGCATGGGGCCATGGTGGCGAAAGGCCGCCTCATCGGCGTGCAGTTCGACGCCCTGTTTACCGACAATCTGTATTTTGACATCAGCCGCTCTGCCATCGATATGGTGGAGAAAATGAAGCGAGCCCTTGCGGCGCTGGGCGTGGAATTTTTCCGCCCGTCGCCCACCAATCAGCAGTTTGTGATCCTGGAAAACGACGCGCTGGAGCGCCTCAAATCCCAGGTGCGCTATTCCTACTGGCAGCCCTATGACGATACCCGTTCCGTGGTGCGCTTCGCCACCAGCTGGGCCACCCGGGAGGAGGACGTGGACACGCTGATCGAAAAAGTCAGGGAAAGCAAAAACCAATAAAGTTTTTCATCAATTTTCGGTTTTTTCGCTTGCATTTCGGGTCGGGCAGGACTACAATACATGTTTGCGCGGAAGCGTATATCATTTATGGGGGGAAAGAATCATGCAGGTATTCGTATTCGTATTGAACCGAACCGAGCATTTGGAAAACCTGTTGCAGTCCTTTGCCGATCACGGCCTGCGGGGCGCCACCGTGCTGGACA
>CACWWM010000111.1 GCA_902764565.1 uncultured Eubacteriales bacterium | reverse complement strand
TGTCAATCAATTGGTTTTCTGCAAGAAGAACGCCAGAGCAGCATGTTAAGCTTCTCCGGCGTTCTTTTGTTTACAAGTTCAAAAACTCCTGCGGGGTCAGTGCTTTCACGGGCGATTCCCGGTAATCCCGCGTATTCCGGGTAACGATATAATCCATATGGCAGCGAGCCGCGATGGCGGAAACGAGCGCGTCCTCGAAATCCGTCATGTTGGACGCAAGGGCGGCGTTTACATCTTCGCCCAGCGCGTCGGCAAACCCCACCAGCTGTATCAGCTTTTCAAGGCTGTCCTTGGCGGTCTGTTTGTCTTTCAGCACCTTGCGCAGCAGATAGAAAATATCCGTTGCCGCCGCCGCGGAGATAAACCCCTCCACCTGTTCCATAGCCGACCGCTTCATCACCTCATAGGACGCCTGAAAAAACGGTTCGCGCTTCAATAAAACATCCAGCACCACGTTGGTGTCGATCATGATTTTCATGTGTTTTCCAGGCGCTCCTTTTTAATATCGTCCAGTGAAATATCCGTACCCTGGGCGATACCCACCAGGCTGTCCAGCATCGCCACGCGATCCGGGGACGGATTCGTGAGCTTAGCGATGCGCTGGCCGTTTTTCGTAATGAAAATGTCGTGCCTGCTGGCCATGGAAAGATATTTGCCCATGTTCAGCTTAAATTCCGTCGCGGTGATTTGCATTGCGCTCCCTCCTTGCTTTTCGCACTCTTATTATATATAAATCGAACGAAAGAATCAATCATTTTGTTCAATTCTCTAAAAACACAGGGGCGGGCTTTTTTTCGTCTGCTGAAAGAAACGAAAATCCCCTGTGGACAAGTCCGAAACCTCCGTGGTATGATAAGCGCGAAAAAATTTTTTATTTTTTTGTAACGAAAACGCGGTTCGTTCGTCTAACCGGTGAGTCGGGATGAGGGGAGGTGAGAAACGTGACCCAGGAAAACAGCGGGAAGCTGTACGAAGCGTATTATATGCGCGTGTTCTCCTACGCCATGACCTTAGCGGGGGATCGGGCCCAGGCCGAGGAAATCGCCCAGGAAACCTTCTTCCGGGCGTTCTCCGGGAAAAGCGCTTTCCGCGGGGAATCGGACGAGGCCACCTGGCTGTGCGCCATTGCCAGGAACTGCTATTTGGATGAAAAACGGCGGCAGGGCCGGAGCGAACCCATGCCGGAGGAGCTGCCGGACACGGGCAAAGGCGTGGAGCAAAGCGTGGCCGACCGGGATTCCTCCCTCCGCGTTCACATGGCCCTTCACGCCCTGGAAGAACCGTACCGGGAAGTGTTCGAGCTTCGGGTTTTCGGGGAACTGAGCTTCCGGGACATCGGCATGATTTTCAGCAAGACCGAAAACTGGGCCCGGGTCACGTATCACCGCGCCCGGCTCAGGTTACAGGAAAGGATGGATGAAAAATGAAGCTGGACTGCGAAGTGATCCGCGATCTGCTGCCCCTGTACGCGGATCAGGCGTGCAGCGAGCAGAGCCGCGCCCTGGTGAACGAGCATCTGCTGGACTGCGCGGACTGCCGGGATATGCTGCAAAAACTCAAAGAAAACGAAATCGAAAACGGGCTGAAACAGGAAAAGGATTCGGTGCTGCAATACGGCATCCGGCAATTCAAAAAGCGCACGGCGGCGGTGGGATCGGCGGTATCCGGCGCGTTCCTCATTCCGATCCTGGTCTGCCTGTACCTGTTCGGCTCCCCCATGGGCTGGATCGACATTGTGCTGGCCTCCCTGTGCGTGGCGGCCTCCGTCAGCGTGGTGCCCATCGTGGTGCACGAGGACAAGTTCTTCTGGACGTTCTGCGCGTTCACCGCAAGCCTGATGCTGCTGCTGGGCGTGGTGTGCATCCACGGCCGCGGCACCTGGTTCTGGATCGCCTCCAGCGCGTCCCTGTTCGGCCTGGCGGCGGTGGGCCTGCCCTTTATGATAAAGGCGCGGCCCATGCAAAAGCTGCTGGGCGATGCCAAGCCCTGGGTAGTTATTACAGCTGTGGATATCGCGCTGTTCATCAATATGATGAACATGATCAGCGCCCGCGGAAAAATCACGATCGGCACCGTCCTGTTTTCCATCGGCGTGTTCGCCGGGATCGGGCTGGTGATTGCCGAAATTATGAGGAGGAGCAAGAAAAATGAAAAGGAATAAACTGCTGAAAATCCTGGCGGCGCTGTGCGCCGCGGTTCTGCTGGCGGCGGCGTGGACGATGCCCCCGGCCCGGGCGGAGCAGGATCACGTGGGCGACGGCGAAACCAGCGCGGCCATCAAGGAACTGAAAATCAACTGGACCAGCGGCAAAGTCCATATCGCCTATCACAACGGGAGCAATATCCTGATCAGCGAAAAGATCACCGGCACGGTCAGCGACGATATGCGCATGCGCTGGCGCGTGGATGGGGACACGCTGATCATCGATTACGATCAGCCGGGCTTCCACCTGTTCTCCGTCATTCCCCATGAAAAAGAACTGACCGTGACCCTGCCGGAGCGTTTCATGCTGGAAAAGGCGAACATTTCCGCCACCTCCGCCGAGCTGGACATCCCCGCCCTGTACGCGGACAGCGTGAAGCTGAAAACAACCTCCGGCGACGTGCGCGCCCGGGTGACCGCCCGGAAAATCAAAGGCGAAATGACCTCCGGGGCTATGGAATTGCAGGTGATGCGCGCGGCGGAGGAAATCGAGCTGAAATCCACCTCCGGCAGCATCATCTTAGAATCGGGCTGGAACGCCGGGGAAACCGAGATCGAAACCACCTCCGGCAGTATTCAGGCGGCGGTGAAGCAGACGAAGGAATTCAAGGCCAGCTCCACTTCCGGCGAAATTCACGCGGTGCTGGGCGAAACGAAAAAAGCCAAGTTCCATTCCACCAGCGGCAGCATCCTTGCGGAAATCGCCAGCATGGAAGAGCTGGACATCCGCGCCACTTCGGGGAACGTGACCGCCCATCTGCCCGCCGCGCCGGGCTTCACGGCGCGCGTTGAAACCACCAGCGGCGATTTTTCGCACACCCTCCCCCTCGCCAGCCAGGGAAAAACCTATCTCTGCGGCGACGGCAGCGCCAAAGTGGAAATCCATACCACTTCGGGCAGCGTAAAAATCTGCGGCACAGAAAACTGATTGAGTCAAAGTACATTCCATGAAAACGTCAACGGATCGGAGGCTTCATCTGTGAAAAAACTGATTTCCCTGCTGCTGATCGCCGTTCTGTGCCTGCCCTTGACGTTGGCCGAGGCCGACGCCGGCGCCGACGCCGAAAATGTTCCCACCGGAGAAAATATTCGGAAGGTGACCCTCACCTGCACCGGGGACGCGCTGATCGGATGCAGCGAAAGCGTGCGCAAAAAGGGCGCGGGCTCCTATTCCTACGATACCTATATTGAAAAGTACGGCTACGCCTATCCCTTCGCCGGGCTGTACGACCTGTTCAGCCGGGACGACATTACTTTCGTGAACCTGGAAAACGTGCTGGCGGACAGCATCAAGGGCGGTTTCTCCAAGTCCCGCCTGGTGTTCCGGGGGAGCAGCGATTACGCCAGGATCCTGACCGCCGGAAGCGTGGAGGTGGTCACCCTGGCCAACAACCACTCGGAGAACTACGGCGTGGAGGGCATCGAAAAAACCGTGGCCGCCCTGGAAGCCGAGGGCATCGGCTACTGCGGCACCACCTTCGGCCTGAACGCCTACTATATCCACGAGATCGGCGACATCAAGGTGGGCTTTGTGGGCGCGTATCCCCGCTATAACGCCGATAACCGGGCCAGGAACCAGGCACAGCTGAAAGCCTGCTTCGACGCCTGCAGGGAAGCGGGCTGCCAGGTGATCGTGGCGTCCATCCACTGCGGCGGCGAGTACCAGAAAAAGCACATGGACATCCAGGAGCGATACGAAAAGCTGTGCAAATCCATGGGCGCGAACCTGGTCATCGGCAATCATCCCCATGTGCCCCACGGCATCCATGTGGCGGACGGCGTGACCTGCCTGTACTCCATCGGCAACTTCACCTTCGGCGGCAACACGGGCGTGGACGAAAAGCTGTCCGTCATCCAAAGCTATGTGGCGCAGTTTGACCTGTATTTCGACGGCAGCGTCTACCTGGGCCACCAGCTGACCATCTGGCCCATCCATATCAGCGGCACGTCCCCGGAAAACAATTATCAGCCGGTGCTGGTGTCCGGCGCGGATGCCGAACAGGTGATGAAGCTGATCCAGAACGACAGCGGCAAGCTCAGGCTGAACCCTTATGTGGACGGCCAGGGCGCGGTGCAGGACTATGTGCCGTGGAACAAGTGACAGCTTGATAAAGAAAAGATTTTTCGGCGAACCCTTCGGCGACGTTTTCAAACGAAGCGCAAAAAACCGCCGCCCCACGCGGGACGGCGGTTTTTGCGCGATTCTTTATGCTTTCGCCTGCCGCCTGACAACATCCACGGCCAAGGCTGCCCGGCGGGCGGGAACGCAGGAGACGGTTCAAGCCCCCCGCTCACTTCCGGTATCTTCGCCGCTCCACACCGATCGACTGATAATACCGATCTTTTTCTTCATACATTCTCTTATCCGCCGCTCTGGCGAGGTCTGTGATTCCATACCCCGGATATTCGGAGGAACCGGCGACGCCGCAGGAGGTGCTCAGCGTGACGCCGTGTTTTTTTGACCATTCCTCTGTGGCTTTTTGATAAACGCTGATCAGCCGATCCAGCTCCTCCCGCTTTCCGGAGGACAGAATGACGAATTCGTCGCCGCCGATTCTGTACTGTCTCCCCCAGCCGGCAAAGCATTGTTCAATGCACCGGGCCGCCCCGACAATCAGCCTGTCGCCGGTCTCGTGACCATAGCTGTCGTTCACGTCCTTCAATCCGTTGATGTCAATGACCACGTAGTACAGGTCGTTTGGCAAATGCTCTTCCCCGATCCGTTTCAGGTCTTCTTCATAGATGCGCCTGTTGGAAAGGCCCGTCATCACGTCGATCCTGGCGTTTTCTTCTTCCTGCACGATGCGTTCTGACAGTTTCATCTTGAGCCGCAGAAAGCCGATGCCCAGCACAAACTGGAAAACAAAAAACACGATCACATTGATGATCGGCGCCCCGGCGCCCGTTACAGAGATGATAAGGTAAAGCATGAGCGCGTCCGACAGGATAACGACCGCCGCGTAGAAGGCCGGAAGCAGCGAAAAGCTCATGGGCACCACCAGGGAAAACGTCATAAACACAGAAGGGTCGACTGTGTTTGTGACCTGGGAATCATAATATGTGATGGTCAGCGCCCACGCGAAAAAGAAAACCGCGCACACCGGATTTGCAACCATGAGCACTCCGTATCTGTGTTCAATATCCCTTTTCGCAAACACATTCAAAACGATGTATATGACAGCCACGGCCAGAAGGGAAGCGTAAAAGAGGCGGTATCGCCAAATATACGGCCCGTACAGCTCGGCGTTTATGACCGTATATCCCAGCATCATCATCTCAAAAACGGCTGCGATGATCAGGGCGATCATAGAAATTCCCTGGGAGGAGCTGTACAGCCTCATATGAACTTGTTTTCTCTTATCCGATGCGGTCCCGTTATTCATACGATATCCCTCTCTTTTTTCAGGCACTGCTTTGTTTGCTTTCGTGCTTTCACGCAGACTGTTGGAATTGTATAAAGGAAAGGTCTTTCAATAGGCTTATGGAAATGCAGTGTCTGATCCGGCAGTTGCGGACAATTCTCTGTGCTTAAAGCTGATCTGTACCCTTCCGGCATGCTTTGACGGCTGCCGCGACCGCCCGGTCTGCGGGCAGCCAGTCCACGGCGTCCAATTCGTCCAAGGCCAGCCAGCGGGCAGCTTCGTGCTCCCGCAGGGTAAGGGCCCCGGAGGCCAGGCTGCACCAGTAGCAGCCCATGGAAAGATGAAAGTCCGGGTAATCCCATTCCACCTGGGTCAGCTTGTCGCCCACGGTGACTTCCGCGCCCAGCTCCTCCCGGATTTCCCGAACGAGGGCCTGCTCCGGGGTTTCTCCCGGTTCGATCTTTCCGCCGGGAAACTCCCAGCCGTCCTTGCTTTTCCCGTATCCCCGCTGGGCGGCGAAGATACGGTCTCCCTGCCGAATGATTGCGGCCACCACCCGGATGGTTTTCATAGCTTCATTCCCTCAAATCCTCGCCACGCCGCTGGCGCGCGCCGCTTTCTTCACGGCCTCCGCCACGGCGGGGCCGATGCGCTTATCAAAGGCCAGGGGCAGGATATACTGGGCGTTCAGCTCTTCGGGGGCCACCAGGTCGGCCAGGGCATGGGAGGCAGCCTGCTTCATCGCCTCGTTGATGTCCCGGGCCCTTACGTCCAGCGCGCCGCGGAACAGGCCGGGGAAGCACATCACGTTGTTGATCTGGTTGGGATGGTCGCTGCGGCCGGTGCCCACCACGGCAGCGCCCGCCGCCAGGGCGTCGTCCGGCTCAATTTCGGGCGTGGGGTTCGCCATGGGGAACACGATGGCCCCGGGGGCCATGGACTGCACCATTTCTTTGCTGACGATATGGGGCGCGCTGACGCCGATGAACACGTCCGCGCCCTTCATTGCGTCGGAAAGCTTGCCGGAGAACTTTTCGGGGTTGGTGATCCTGGCCATTTCTTCCTGGGCGGGGTTCATCTGCTCGCCCTCGCACAGCACGCCGAAACGGTCCACCATCTTCAAATGCTTCACGCCCAGGTTCAGCAGGTGCTTGCCGATGGCGATGCCCGCGCTGCCCGCGCCGTTGATGACTACCTTCGCTTCGCCGATGTCCTTCTTCACCACCCGCAGGGCGTTGATGAGCGCCGCGCCCACCACCACGGCGGTGCCGTGCTGATCGTCGTGGAACACGGGAATATCGCAGATTTCCTTTAAGCGGCGCTCGATTTCAAAGCACCGGGGCGCGGCGATATCTTCCAGGTTGATGCCGCCGAAGGAGCCGGAAATCAGGTACACGGTGCGCACGATCTCGTCCACGTCCTTGCTGCGGATGCAGATGGGGAAAGCGTCCACGCCGCCGAAGGCCTTGAACAGGGCGCACTTGCCCTCCATAACGGGCATGCCCGCCTCGGGGCCGATGTCGCCCAGGCCCAGCACCGCCGTCACCATGTTGTGCCGCCGGGTCAGGGTGAAGGACTTATCGTAATCTTTTTGGATTTCCAGGCAGGGCTGGGCTACGCCGGGGGTGTAGGCCAGGGACAAATCTTCTTTATTCCTTACCGGAACACGGGAAACAACCTCGATTTTACCTTGCCATTCGCCATGCAGGCGCAGGGACTCTTCCGCGTAATTCAATTGGAGCACCTCCTCAATATTGGTCACTTTATTTCATTTTACATGGTTTCAGTGGAAAAATCAATACCAAATCGGATAAATCGGCGTTTTGTATGCAAATTGCTTCATAAAATCAAAAATCCGGGGCAGACAGCATGGTCTGCCCCGGAAAGCTGAACGATTGACGGCCCGGAATTACCGGATCAGGGTAATATTGCGGAACACGCTCACCAGGGTGTTGGCGACGGTGGACATGGTCTTGATGAAGATATCCAGCGCCACGCCCACAACGTCCTTGCGGGTATCGCCCACGGTGTCGCCGGTAACG
>CACWWM010000110.1 GCA_902764565.1 uncultured Eubacteriales bacterium | reverse complement strand
TTTTCCTGAATCAGGTGCTTTAAGCCCACCTGGCTGCCCAGGGCGTCCCCGTCCGGGGTGGCGTGGCGGTGGATGATGACGGTTTCGTGTTCTTCAATGGCTTTTCGGATGGCTTCAAACATCGGTGTTTCCCCATTCTTTCGTACTGTTTTTCCGGGCTCACTCCGCGAAATATGCCCGGATATCCCGGAGCTTCGCCGTTCCATCGGCCTGGGCGATTTCCACGGTAAGCCTGCCCGTGCGGATGGCCGGGAACAGGCAAATGGCTTTATGCCCGATGGTTTCCCCCTGGTACACGCAGAAGCTTTCCCCGCTGTACCCCGGCAGTTGGGCATATACCCGAAACACGCGCACCCTTTCCCCCGCGCTCAGCTCTTCCCGGATCACCGCCCGGTTCACCAGGGGCTTTGCTTCCCCGGGGCGCAGGGAGAGCGTCCATTTGGTTTCGCTTTCCTGAACCGCATCACCGAAGGCCGCCAAGGGCGAACCGTAGCGTTTTTTCAGCAGCGCGCCGAATTCCAGCGCCCGCAGCCGATCCTTCTCGTTGAGCAGGCCGTGACGGTTGGGCCCGATGTTCAGCAGGAAATTGGCTCCCCGGCCCACGCTCATTTCGTACATGCCCATGAGTTCTTCCGCCGTTTTGATGCTGCCCTCGTTGTCCGCGCAGTCGAACCAGGTATCCCGCAGCATGCAGTCACATTCCGCGGGCAGGAACCGGGCTCGTTCCAGCGCTTCCTTTTCCGTGGTCAGCACGGAAAAATCCAGATCGGCGCGCACGCTGGGATTGTTCATGGGGGCGTAGCCGTCCTCGTTGCCGATCCAGCGGGTATCCGGGTCCCACATGTTGAAAATCAGAATATCGGGCTGCAAAGAACGGATGGCCTTGATAATCCGGGGTTTGTCAAATTCGTGCTTTTCCGAACCGCAGCCGTCGAACCACAGATAATCGATTTTACCGTAATCGGTGAGCAATTCCGTGATCTGGCCGATGAAATAATCGTCGTAGTTCTTCGCGTCCCCGAAGGACGTTTCCCCGCCCCACTGGGCCGGAGAATAATAAAGGCCCACTTTCAGCCCGTATTCCCGGCAGGCGTCCACAAATTCCCGCACCACGTCGCCCTTTCCGTCCTTCCAGGGAGCGCTTGCCACGCCGTACCCGGAAAACTTCGTGGGCCAATTGGCAAAGCCGTCGTGATGTTTGCACACCAGAATGGCGTAAGCCGCCCCCGCCTCCTTCACCGTGCGGAGCCACTGGCCGCAGTCCAATTGATCGGGGTTAAAGGCCTCGGCAGGCATGGGCCGGCTGTCCCAATCCGTATGGCCGGGAAAAAAGCTGCGGATGCCAAAGTGAAAAAACGCGCCGAATTCCCAATCCATGAACCGGAGCTGCTTATCGCTGGGCCGTAAGGCTTCCGTCATAAAGCGTCCTCCTTATAAAACGGCAGACGGTTTTTTCCGTCTGCCCGCTCGATCACTCCGCGCCTTTTTTCAAAAACGCCAGCACGTCGTGCCACCAGGGGAACAGCACGTCGTCCGCGGAACGGTATATTTCATGCTTCGAGCCTTTCACAAACGCCCATTCGCCCTGCTTCACCCGGCCGATAAACTGCTTTTGGGGTTCGGGGTATACGCTGGCGTCGTCATCGGCGGTGTACAGCTTCACGGGACAGGCGATCTTTTCCGCCGCGCCGGGAGCCAGCAGCCATTTGCTCACCTTGATGGCTTCCAGGGTCCAGGAATAGGAGGGGCCGTTGTTCCAGTACTCCTTGTGCGCGTGCTTCACTTTGTCGTACCATTCAAAGCGTTCCCGGCCGGTGGCAAAGGCGGTATTGAAATCCTCCGGCCCGTCATAGGGCTTGGAGATGAACACCCGCTTGCTGCCCATGCCAAACAGCTTGAAGCAACGGCACATACCGCTGACCACAGGGGCGGGAATATTGCCCAAAATGGCCGCGATCATGGGCGCGCACAGGGCTGCCCGGCTGATAACGTCCGGGTGACGCTCCAAAAACAGGCTGGCGACCGCGCCGCCCATGGAGTGAGCAAAAATCATCCAGGGCTTGGGCATCTTTTTCAGCACGGCGTCGCAAACGTCCATGAGATCCTGCTCGTATTCGTTAAAATCGCTCACGTGGGTCAGGGAAACGTCCTTTTTCGCCGCGTCGTCCCGCCAGGAATGGCCGTGGCCCCGCTGATCGTAAGCTACCACGGAAAAGCCGTTCTGCACCAGGGAGTACATGAGCTCCGAAAACTTTTCGGCGCTTTCCGTAAACCCATGCAGCACCAGCACCGTGCCCTTGGGGGCGTCCGCGTCGCAGCTCACGCAGAACAGGGGCTTGCCGCCCGCGCCCTGCACGGAGCAGCGCTTTTCCCGGGCCTTCAGGAAGGGCAGCACCGCGTTTTCCATAGTTTCCGCGTAATGATCGGAAAGCACCAGACCGTCCTGATTGAAACGCTCGTCCATTTTCATCCCCCTCCGGATCATTTCAGGATTTTGCTGTACACCCGCTTTTCGTTGTAGGCCAGGAACAGCAGCCCGCCGATGACGCACACCACCGCCGCGCAGATGGCCACGATGCGGTAGCCCAGGCCGGTGTCCTGCCGGATGGTGCCAAGGGAGGTCACCAGCAGCATGGCCACCGCCTGGCCCATCTTCATGGAGAAGGTGCGGGCGGCGTAGAACATGCCGCTGCGGTTTTCATGGGTTTCGATCTCGTCGCATTCCGCGATATCCGCCACCACCGCCTGGGGCAGGATGCCGAAAATGGCCATAGCCGGGGCGGCCAGCAGACACAGAACGTAGCCCTGAATTTCCGGGGCAATGGGCAGGATCTCGCCCATTGCGGCGGTATAGGCAAAGGCCACGGTAAAAATGCAGAAAGCGGTCAGGATCAGCTTCTTTTTGCCGAATTTGGGGGTCAGTTTGCTCACCACGGGATAGAACAGTACGGAAAGGGCCGTCATGCCCACAAAGTAAATGGTGCTCATGCCCTCGTCCAATTTGAGCAGGGCAGTCACGAAATACAGCATGGCGGTCTGGAACATGGTGATGCCCAGGAAATACACGATATCGGACGCCACGAAGATGCGGAAATCCTTGTTGCGGAAGGTGGCGGCCAGGGATTTTAAGGCGGTGGATTCGCTGGGCTGAGCCGTCACATACTCCTTTTCCTTGATCGTGAACACCGGCACGAACATACAGATAAGGCCGATGAGGCTCATGACCGTGAAGGTGACGCGGATGGCCAGCACCCGGTCGCCCAGCATGCCTTCCAGCATGCCCCATACCATGGGCGCGGTGTACGCAACCGCCATACCGGCGATAAAGGTGAAGGAAATAGCGGTGGAAATGGCCATGCGGGTCTTCTGATCCGTTCCCAGTTCGGGGATCAGGGCGTTATAGGGCGTGCAGTACATGGTCATGAAGAGGTAGAAAAGGGTCAGCATAATAAACAGGAACAGCGCGTTCAGCCAGCTTTCCCCATTGATGGGCGACCAGAAGGTAAATATCGTCGCCAGCGCGAACGGAATAGCCGCCAGCCGCATAAAGGGGATGCGCCGTCCATCCTTGCTTTTGCACCGGTCCGATTTGGAGGCGATCCAAGGGTCGGTCACGGCGTCAAAAATGCGGCCAAACCAGGTGATGGCTCCTAAGATAGTCAGAATGCCGAATATCACCAAGCCCTGGGGAATGAACACCGTCTGCCCCGCTTCCACCGCGGAAGGATCGGGCTGATAATAATTCACCAGGAAGTTAGAAATCAGCGCGCTTTGAATGGACCAGCCGAACTGGCCGATGGCGAAGCACCAAACCTTTCCTCTGGATAGTTTTTTCTTTTCACTCATTGGAATCTTCCCCTCTCTATGTTTCCTTGATAATACAATTTTACCATAGCCGACATTGCTTGACAAGAAAAAAGTCGAAAAACCACTTGTTTTGCCGCTGCCCTTTACGAACGGCCGTTCTTGTGGTATAATTGGGGTGTAATCCCCACAATCCCAATGAAAACCTGGTTTCGCGACGGGGATTCCCCACTTTTTTCAGTAAAGAAGGAGCAATGAAGATGTATCAAAACACAAGGCCCCGCATGCAGCTCACCAGTGCCGAACTGCGTTTGCAGCGGCGGGTGCTGCTGACCGCCTGCGCGGTGCTTTTGGCTGCCGCCATCACATTCGGCGTGTTGTATTTTCCTGCCAGCGGCTATCACAGCCAGGTGCAGGTGCAGGTGCACCAGCGCATGTACAGCACATGCACCTCCGCCATCGACGAAGTGAACGGCCTGGGCAGCATCGTCACCTCCAGCGCGGTTTCCCGCATTGGCCGGGTGCGCCAGTACATTTACTATATGAAGCAGCTGAACAGCATTATCGTTGCCCTGGACGGAAAAGGGGCCAGCCTGGTGCCGGACGACGTGTTCCCCACCCTGGAAACCGATTTGCAAACACTGGAAGAACTGATCCTGCAATCCACCAGCCCCACCCTGGACGCCCGGACGACGCTGCTGGATCATCTGCAAAAGCTGCAGGATTATCTGGAACGGTAATCAATCCCCGGTTTCCTTATAGACAGGCTTTTTCTACATCGCCGCAGAACGCGGCGATCTTTTTTTCGTTTTCCCGGCTGGGCCTGGCTTTGGAGTCGATCAGACTCAGGACTGCGGCGAAGGCCGGTATGCCCAGCTCCGTTTTCAGCTTGACCAGCGTTTTCTCTCTTTCTTTGTCAAAAGCCCCAAGGGAAAAACTCCCTTGGGGCAGAATCGCGAACGGTATGATTACTTGGTCACCAATTCCAGGGTATCCCGGGCGATGGCGATTTCTTCGTTGGTGGGGATCACCAGGACCTTCACCCGGCTGCCCTCGGCGGTCAGGTCGGTATCCTCGGCATGGCCGGGCCGCATGGCGTCGTTCTTGGCATGGTCGATCTTGATGCCCATCCAGCTAAGGCCGTCGATCACCTGTTCGCGCAGGCGGTTGGTGTTTTCGCCGATGCCGCCGGTGAACACGATAGCTTCCACGCCGTTCATGCCCGCGATGTAGGAGCCGATGTACTTGGTGATTTGATAAATCAGCATATCCCAGGCCAGCTTGGCGCGGGGGTTCTTGTCCACGAAGGTGGCCTTTTCGATGTCGCGCATGTCGTTGGACAGGCCGGAAATGCCCAGCAGGCCGGATTTCTTATTGCAGATATTCAGCATTTCGTCCACGGAAATGTGGTCGTTATTGCAGATATACTGCACCACGGCGGGGTCCATCACGCCGGAGCGGGTGCCCATGATCATGCCTTCCAGAGGCGTAATGCCCATGGAGGTGTCCACGCACTTGCCGTAAGCCACGGCGGCCAGGGAAGAACCGTTGCCCAGGTGGCAGGTGATGATGCGCACGTCCTCAGGCTTTACGCCCATGAATTCGGCGGCATGCTTGCTGACGAACCGATGGCTGGTGCCGTGGAAGCCGTAGCGGCGCACGTGCAGTCTTTCATAATAATCATAGGGCACGCCGTACATATAGGCCTTGGGGGGCATGGTCTGGTGGAAGGCGGTGTCGAACACGGCCACCATGGGCGTGCCGGGCATGACTTCCTGGCAGGCCTTGATGCCCATCAGGTTGGCGGGATTGTGCAGGGGGCCCAGGGGAATAAACTCCTCGATAGCGGCCAGCACGTCGTCGTCGATAACGACGGATTCGGAGAACTTGTTGCCGCCGTGCAGCACGCGGTGGCCCACAGCGCCGATTTCCTTCATATCCTTGACAACGCCCTTTTCGGGATCGGTCAGGAAGCCCAGCATCAGGTGGCAGGCCTTCACGTGGTCTTCAATGGGCTCCACCACGTCGCAAACAGTCTGGCCGTTCACTTTCATATCAGCGTGGCCTTCGCCGCCCATGCCGATGCGCTCCACAATGCCCTTGGCCAGGGTTTCTTCGTTGTCCATGTCGATCAGCTGATATTTCAGCGAGGAAGAACCGGCGTTGACGATCAAAATTTTCATTGGAATCGACTCCCCTTTGTTTCTCTTTTATGAATTTTCCTACCACATTATACAGGATGAACGCCTGTTTGGCAAGAATAATCCGGCTTTTTTTCGGCTTTTGGATTTTTTATTTCATGTATTGGAGATATTTTTCCGCTTTCCGGCCTACCACGGCGTAAGCCCGCGGCCCGGTGAACATCCTTTGGGCCACGGCCATAGCGTCGTCCACGGTCACTTTTTCGATGGCGGCGATGGTTTCTTCCGGCGGGATGACCCGGTTCAGCAAAATCTGATTGTGACCCAAAGCGCTCATGCGGTTGTAGGCGCTTTCCAGGCCGAGAATGAAGCTGCTTTTCAGCTGGGCCTTGCTCATGGTGAATTCCTTTTCGGTGATCCCTTTTTCCAGCAGCTTTTTGATCTCGATATCGATCTGCTCCAGCACCATTTTGGCATTCTTCGGGTTGGTGGCGGCGTAAATGGTGAACTCGCCGCAGTGGGGATAGCTGCTGAGGCCGGAGTACACGGAATAGGCCATGCCCAAATCCTCGCGGATGCGCTGGAACAGGCGGGAGCTCATGCCGCCGCCCAGCACGTTGTTCACCACCGCCGTGGGATACACGTCCGGGCTGCCCATTTCATGGCTGCGGAAAGACATGCACAGGTGCACCTGCTCGGTATCCTTGTCCTTGGCCAATTTGCAGGGCTGCTCCACGGCGACCGCGTCCGGGAATTCCTCCCCCGCCGCGCCTTCCCAGGAACCGAACTTTTCTTCCATCAGATCCCGCGCGGCGCTGATATCCACATTGCCCGCCAGGGCCACCACGGCGTTTTTGGGGCCGTAATGCCGCCGCCGGAAGGCGCGCAGATCGTCGGGCGTATATACGGCGATCTTTTCCGCAGGTCCTAAGATGGTCTGGCCCAGGGACTGGCTGCCGAAGGCCGCTTCCGCCAGCACGTCGTACACCACGTCCTCAGGGGAATCCTCCACCATGGCGATTTCTTCCAGCACCACGCCCCGTTCCTTGTCGGTTTCCGCGGGGTCCAGGGCCGGATCGCGCACCATATCCGCTAAGATGTCCGCCGCCAGGGGCAGGTTTTCGTCGATCACCCGGGCGTAATAGTTGGTGCACAGCTTGCTGGTGGAAGCGTTCAGCTGTCCGCCCACGGCGTCCATTTCCTCGGCGTCCAGCATGCTGCCCGCCTTCACCCACGCGCCGATGCTCACGGAACGCAGATAGGGCATGGGCTCCACCAGTACAGTTAAACCATTATTCAGCACGAATTTTTCCATGCTTTGCTCCTTTATATATATTTTGTGGGGGGAACCGTTCTTTGGAGGCCAAAGAAACGGCTCCCCCCACCCCCTTCCAGGAAAACCGCAGAAGGGCTCAAAACCATTTATGTCCGTTTTTTGAAAAAGGAACAATCTTTAGACTCCCCAGAATGGCGCGGTTTATCCCCATAGCGGGTCAATCATCAAACGGCACATACTTGCCGTCATGGAACATCTGAAAAATCGCGTCATAATGCGGATTCACGCGCCAGGTTCCCTCGGTGGGCATATTCGTCCAATCGAACTCGCAATTGGGATGCGCCGCCTCCATCGCGTCGCGCTGATTCTGCGGAACCGCCGTATAACCGCACCAGAAGCGTTCCAGGCTGGGAAGGCCATACAGGGATGAAATATCCCTCAAGGTCCAATTATACGTTAGGTTCAAGTCACGAAGCTTGGTCAGTCCGCTCAGCGGCGTCACGTCCCTGACATTTGCGCTGAACAGCTCCAGATATTCCAGCTCGGTCAGCGCGGCGAGGGGCTCAAGTGATTCAATATAATAATTGGCCCCCAGGATCAGCACCTTCAGCTGCGGCATTTCCCGCAGAAACTCCAGGCTGGTCAAAGAATTATGCCCCACATCCAGGGCAATCATTTTCTTGCAAAAGCGAAGCATCTGCAATTCCTTGGTGGTGTGAAACGGATCGCCTTCCTTGCCCGTATGCCCGTGCAGGGTGGAAAAAGCGGTAGCGTCTGTACGAACTTCATGGGTGTACAGTTTTAACGTCCATCCAAAGAAGATGTCCGGATAGCCGTCAAACAGCTCGTTCATCTGCGTTAAGGTTAAGCGGCTGTTATACATGCGAACTTCGCTCAAATTGGGCATCTTCTCCAACAGCGCTTTCAATTCATTGATATTGGAAACCAGGATACCCGCTTCGTCCAAGTCCAGAACGGAGGCTTCGGAATCGAACGATGCGCCGTAGGCCGTAAGCGCTTCGCCGCGGGCAGCCGGGAGAAAAATGACAATGAACAGAACAAGAAAAAGGGAAAGGAAATACTTTTTCATTCGGTGCATCTTCCTTTTCAAATCAATACTGGCCCCAAACGGACGATGATAAGGCATAAAAGCATCAGCGCTGCCATCTGTTATCTTTCCGCCCTTCGCCGGGTGTGCGCCGCGGCAGGAGGAAGGACAAAGAAACCGTTTCATTTCATTGCTTCAGAGGTTTCCTTTTCCGCTGTACTTATCGCCGATTGTACGGTCCACCCCATAGCGCCAAGCACCAATATCATGCCCGCATAATCCAAGTAAGCGGGCCAGGGGAATTTATCCAGCGCAAATTCAAACAGAACCACCAGACCGACTTCCGCAAAAAACATACACCAAGCAATCACCCGCTTTTTTGTCGGCGCCTTTCTGGTGAAATAAAACAGCACAGCGGCCGCAAATAGGGCGCATTGAACCTGCTGAATCCGAACAAATCCTTTTTTGAGGGTTTCCACCCGCAGGCTTTCGCAGAAAATTTGCGTCATAGACCACCAGGTCAAGGCTGTGGGAAACAATTTGCCGGTAAGCGCTTTCCGTTTTATGATAAGCACGACGGCCAGGATCAAGGCGCACAACGCTTCCAGATTGAACACTGCAAAGTGCCATTCATGCCACAGTTGGTCCAGTACGGCAATGGGCGGGCGCTGCAGCCACGGTTCATTGACAATGGTGCCCCACCCAAAGTCGGACGTTACCTCCGCCAAACGCGCGCACAGTATCATGACCAGCCAAGGAAACACCATGGCCTCCCATGTGCTGCGCACTTGTGCGCCGGTCAGCCGCGCGCTAACCGCGCCGGCGAGGACCGCTCCCAATATCGCGCCGCTAATGGCATAGGCATAGGGTTCCGCCCGAAACAGCCCATTGGCGGCAAATTTCCAGCCGTCATGCAGCAGCCCCTGATACAGCCTGGCCCCCAAAATGCCCAATACCAAGCCAAAGACAACGGTAAGCAGCCAGGTGCGCCACGATATATGCTTCTTTTGAAAGCACACCCAGCTCACCGCGCATGCGATGGCATACCCCCACAATACTCTTTGTCCATAGGCAGATGAAAACAAAGTGAGCAACGCCACGCTATTATTCCTCCTCAGCCTTGTAAGCGCTGGCGAAATAAATGATATCGCTGAGCTTACGATGGTGGGGATTGCTTGTTTCATTCTGCTTTACCCCATGGAAAATAAGCGCGGTGGAGTTGCCGCCGTCCAGATTATAGGCGTTGGTTACGCCACCCAAGCTTGCAAGGAAATCCGCCCATTCCAGCATGGTCAAGCCGCATTCTTCTTCCGTCCATATGCCTTCGCAAACCGCCATCAAATATTCGCCGGAGCCTTTTTCCAGCTGGCAGATCGCGCAGCGCTGGTGCCTTTCGGCGCTTCTGTTGTACAGCGCGTCATAATTCTTGTCCAGCCGCACGCCATCCACAATCAGGCCAGGGCCGAAGTTAAAGCTGTTCACAATGCGCTTTCCATTTACCGCCTCGGCAATCTTTTCTTTGCTGGAATCCTGCACAATGGTAAAATCACCTTGATCATCAATCAGCAGCACATCCCTTCTGGCAATCACCTGATCCAGGTACATGGTTCCTTGCCGAATAAGGTAACCGCCCTGAGTCTCGCGCCAGTAAGAATAATAATCGCCGTTGATTGCCACGATGGCGTTGACCCGACGGGCCATATCCACTACATACGCCTCCTGGTCCCTGGCAAAATCATAGGCCGGAGCTGTGCGCAATTGAGAGGGATCGGCAATCCAGACCCGCGCAACCAAGCAGCGGGTCTTCTCGACCCAGTATTCTTCCAGCTGCACGCGAATGGTGGGGTCTTCGTAGACGTTTTCATCAATAAAGCCCGATTCCTGGGCAGGCGTACCGCCCAAAAGATTCCACGGGAGGGAGGCGCTTTCTCCTGACGCAAAAGCCGGAAAAACCATCCAATTCAGCAGCATAAAGAAAACGATAAATATTATCTTCGCAGACGCCATTGTATCCTTCATTACTGTTCCTCCTTATGCAAAAATGGGGGCAGTAGTTCTTTTTCGGATTCTGTATAGAAACCGGTAAATGCGGTAAAGTGCAGCTGAAAAAACAAATAAACCACAAAGAGATTATAGCGCATCGGAGGATGAAATTCAACTGGTCATCTTATTAAATTGCTGCTTATGAAGCCTTCGGGCATAGGCTCCCTTCCCCCATGCCGCATAATTGCTGGAAGAAGAATAAAATAAGAAACCGTTCTGGTTTCCCTCAGACTGCCTTTCAAGCAATATTTTTTTGATTCAATCAACTTCCGAAAAATTGCTTTTAAGGCATTCCTGGAAAGGGGACGAACTTCAGGCGACCGCCCGCGGCGGAAATATCGTCTGAGGTGAGATCAAGCGAAACGAGCCATGTCCGCTGTAGCGTCGAGCGTAGCGAGACTGAGGACGAGCAATGCTTGCATTGCCGTCCGAAACCCGTGCTTCCGCGCAGCGGAGTAGCGCGGGGCGTATCGGGACTTGCGGCGATTGAGCTTGCGGATAGGGGGAACCATTCTTTGGCCTTCAAAGAATGATTCCCCCCGCAAAAGCTCCGTTTCTCTTACTTCCGGCCATCCCGACGGGGAGGACGGGCGCCCGCGGGAGCGGAACGGGTGAAGTTGGGATTATCGTAGGTGATATCGTTGCGGATCAGGTTGATGCGGCCCTGAGAGTCGATCTCGCAGACCTTCACTTCCAGCTCGTCACCGATATTGACCACATCCTCCACCTTTTCCACGCGCTTGTTATCCAGCTTGGAAATGTGGATCATGCCGTCCTTGCCGCCCACCAGTTCCACGAAAGCGCCGAAGTTCATGATGCGCACCACCTTGCCGGTGAACACATCGCCCACTTCGATATCCTTGGCGATGCCCAGGATGATGGACTTGGCCTTGTCGGCGGCAGCCTGATCGGCGGTGGAGATGAACACGCGGCCATCGTCCTCGATGTCGATCTTTACGCCGGTTTCGTCGATGATCTTGTTGATCATCTTGCCGCGGGGGCCGATGACCTCGCTGATCTTTTCGGGGTTGATGGAGAAGGTGATGATCTTGGGCGCGAACTTGCTCAGGTTCTCACGGGGACGGCCTAAGGTTTCCAGCATGATGCCCAGGATGTGCAGGCGGCCCTTGAGCGCCTGGCTCAGAGCGCGGCTCAGGATCTCGCGGTTGATGCCCTTGATCTTGATATCCATCTGGATGGCGGTGATGCCGTTCATGGTGCCCGCCACTTTAAAGTCCATATCGCCCAGGAAGTCTTCCAGGCCCTGGATGTCGGTCAGCACGGCGATTTCGCCGGTCTCGGCATCCTGGATCAGGCCCATGGCCACGCCGGCCACGGGAGCGGTGATGGGCACGCCCGCGTCCATCAGGGACAGGGTGCTGCCGCACACGGAAGCCATGGAGGAGGAGCCGTTGCTGCCCATGATTTCAGACACCAGGCGCAGGGCGTAAGGGAAGTCCGCTTCGGAGGGGATCACGGGCACCAGGGCACGTTCGGCCAGCGCGCCGTGACCGATCTCGCGGCGGTTGGGGCTGCGCAGGCGGCCCGCTTCGCCGGTGGCGTAGGAGGGCATGTTGTACTGGTGAATGTACCGCTTGCTCTTTTCGTTGGACAGGCCGTCCAGTTCCTGCGCTTCGGAAATCATGCCCAGGGTGGTGATGGTCAGGGCCTGGGTTTCGCCGCGGGTAAAGACGGCGCTGCCATGGGTGCGGGGCAGCACGCCCACTTCACACCAGATGGGCCGCACTTCGTCCACCTTACGGCCGTCGGGACGGATGCCCTGCTGCAAAATCTTCTTGCGCATGACCTCTTTGCCCAGGTAATACAGAGCGTCGGCCACTTCGCCTTCCCGGCCGGGGAAGATGTCGGCAAAGTGCGCGGCCACGTCGGCGGACACTTCCGCGTCGCGGGCCTGGCGTTCTTTGCGCACATAGGTGGAATAAATGTATTCGCACTTTTCCAAAGCGTATTCGCGCACGGCGGCCTTCACGTCGTCCCCGGTGGTGATCAGGGGGAATTCGGACTTGGGCTTGCCGATTTCAGCGGTGATCTTTTCCTGGAATTCCACCAGCTCCTTAATGAACTGATGGCCGTAGAGGATGGCGTCCATCATGGCGTCCCCGCTTCCACCATCATGATGGCGTCCTTGGTGCCCGCCACGGTGACGTGCATATCGGAAGCCGCTTCCTGGGCCTCGGTGGGGTTGATGACGAACTGGCCGTTCACCCGGGCCACCACCACGGCGGCGGTGGGGCCGCCCCAGGGGATGTTGCTCACCATCAGGGCGATGGAGGAGCCCAGCATGGCGGGGAATTCCGGCGGGGTGTCAGGGTCCACAGACAGGGTCTGGGCAACCACCTGCACGTCGTTGCGCATGCCCTTGTTGAACAGGGGACGCAGGGGACGGTCGATCAGGCGGCAGGTCAGGGTCGCCTTTTCGGTGGGGCGGCCTTCCCGCTTGATGAAGCCGCCGGGGATCTTGCCCACGGCGTACTGCTTTTCTTCAAAGTCCACGGTCAGGGGGAAGAAGTCCACGCCCTCCCGGGGCTTGTCCGACGCGGTGGCGTTCACCAGCACGGCGGTGTCGCCGTAGCGAACCAGGCAGCTGCCGCCCGCCTGCTGGGCATACTTGCCGAATTCCAGGGTCAGGGTACGGCCCGCAAATTCCATTGAATACGCTTTGTAGTCCATTTTCTTTCTCTCTCCTCACACACTCACTATCTGTCGGCCCGGCCAACAGATGAAATAAAAGGCTATCGGCTGAAGCTTTTTCCAGCCGATAGCCCCATGCGCGTTACTTGCGCAGACCCAGCTTGGCAATCAGTTCACGGTAACGCTCGATATCGGTCTTCTTCAGATAGTCGAGCAGGCCGCGGCGCTGACCGACCATCAGCAGCAGACCACGGCGGGAATGGTGATCCTTCTTGTTCAGCTTCAGGTGCTCGTTCAGGTGGTTGATCCGTTCGGTGAGCAGGGCAACCTGCACTTCGGGAGAACCGGTGTCGCCTTCGTGGCGGGCGTAGGTCTGCATGATCTGGGCTTTCAGTTCCTTATCCATAGGTATTTCCTCCTCTGGGGCGTGGCGGCCCCTGCTTCAATCGCCGCAAGCTAAGAAGGGCGTTGGAGTATCGCTCCTCCTGGCAGGCGGTTCTAAAAACCACGTCTATCATTGTAACATGACAGACGCGGTTTGTAAACCATTATTTCAAATTTTCCCGAAAAATATCGAGATGTTTTTATGTGCGAACAAACGTATCGTAAATGGCCTTTACGGCGGCCTCGAAATCCTCCTCGTCCACGCCCACGATGATGTTCAGCTCGCTGCTGCCCTGGTCGATGGTGCGGATGGAAATGCCCTGGGAGGAAATGGCGGTGAACAGCCGGGCGGCGGTACCGAATGCCCGCACCATGCCCCGGCCTACGGTGGCGATCAGCGCCAGGTGTTCGGACACGGTGATCTGATCGGGCTCCACCAGCTCCCGGATGCGGGCCAGCACTTCATCCTTGTGGGGGGCCAGTTCCTTTTCATGCACCACCACGCACATGGTATCGATGCCGGTGGGCAGATGCTCGAAGTTGATGTTGTATTCCTCGAAGGCCTGCAAAACACGGCGGCCAAAGCCCAGCTCCGCGTTCATCATGTCCTTTTCGATGGACACGATGGTGAAGCCCTTGTGCCCCGCGATGCCGGTGATCACGTGGTTCTGCTCGTTGGGGCCCGCGTTGGCGCGGATCATGGTGCCGGGGTGCTTGGGATCGTTGGTGTTACGGATGTTGGTGGGGATGCCCGCCTTGCGCACGGGGAACACCGCTTCCTCATGCAGTACCGTCGCGCCCATGTAGGACAGCTCCCGCAGTTCCCGGTAGGTCATGGTGGAAATATACTGGGCGTCGGGCACGATGCGGGGGTCGGCCATGCGGAAGCCCGTCACGTCCGTCCAGTTTTCGTACACGTCGGCATTGACGGCTCTGGCCACCAGCGCGCCGGATACGTCGCTGCCGCCCCGGGAGAAGGTGCGCACATTGCCGTTGGTATCCGCGCCGTAAAAGCCCGGCACCACCGCCCGGTACAGGCTGCGCAGGCGTTCGCCGATCAGGTCGTTGGTTTCTTCCTCCAGCAGGCGGCCTTCGGCGTCAAACCGCACCACCTCGGCGGCGTCCACAAAGGGAATGCCTAAATATTTGGCCAGCAGCTTGCCGTTCAGGTATTCGCCCCGGCTGGCGGCGTAATCGGGCGTGGCGCCCTTTTCCAGTTCTTTGGTGATTTGGGCAAATTCTGCCTTAAAATCCATGGTCACGTTCAGCTCGTCGGCAATTTCCTCATACCGGGCCTGAATGCGTTCCAATAAATGCTTAAAGGGCTTCTTCCCCTGGGCGGCTTTATGGGCGGCGTATAAAAGGTCGGTAATTTTATCGTCCCCGGGGCCCCGTTTGCCGGGGGCGCTGGGCACCACATATTTCCGTTCGCTGTCCATTTCCAGGATGGACTTTACTTTCTTAAACTGCGCGGCGTCCGCCAGGGAGCTGCCGCCGAACTTCGTTACGATCATGTACCGTCACTCCTCCTGAGATTCACGCACAATATTGTAACCGCTTTACGCGGGAATGTCAAATAAAACCACAGGATTTTCTTCCCAAAACCATCATATTCCGCAAATCGGAATCCGGTGCGGCTTGCGGCCAAAGCGTTTCTTTGTTATAATCAGGCAGAAGCCCGGGCACAATGGCCTTTGACGGAGGTGGGCGCGGGCATGCTGGAAGACAGAATGGACCGATTTTTGCAGGCGGCGGAGCAGATGCGCCTGGCGGACTATGTGGCCTTCGCATCGGACAGAAAGCGGCGGTTATTCGACGCTTTCTGGCAGGGCGTGGCGCGGGGCCTGGGCATCATGGTGGGCTTTTCCATATTGGGTGCGGTGGTGCTGTTCATTTTACAGGACTTGGCCAGACGCAATCTGCCGGGCATCAGCGATTTCGTGGCCCAGGTGGCGGCCCTGGTGCAATTGAAGCTGCAATAGAAAGGAAATGAAGGATTTGAACAGGAAAGAGGTCTTTCGGTGGGTGTGGCCCGGTGCTGCGGTGCTGCTGCTGGACCGTTTGATCAAAGGGCTGCATCTGACGATGTCCGGAGACCGGACCGTGCGGAATTCAGGCATGGCCTTCGGCATGTTTCAGGGGAATTCCGCCGCTATCCTGATCCTTTCGCTGTTTTTGCTGGCCGCCTGCTTTTTCCTGGTGCGTAAATCGCGGCCCAGCGGTCTTTCCCCCATTGCCCTGTCCATGATCGCGGGCGGGGCGCTGGGGAATATGATCGACCGGGTGCTTTACGGTTATGTGATCGATATGTTTCCCTTTTTCGGCTGGTTCGTGTTTAACTTGGCGGACGCAGGCGTGGTAGTCGGGGCCATCCTGTGCGGATGGAGCCTGCTGTTCCGCCCCCAGGATTGGAGCGCGAAGGAAAAATGATGCGGGCATACACAGGCGACGGGGAACGGCTGGACGTTATCCTCTCGAAAGACGGAGAACTGAGCCGCAGCCGGGCGGCGGCGCTGATCAAGGACGGGTGCGTCACCGTGGACGGGCGCACAGAAACCAAGCCCGCCTTCAAGGCGGACGCGGGCGCGGCGATTCAATTGGACATGCCGGAAATCAGGCCCGCCAAGGCGGAGGCCCAGGACATTCCCCTGGAAATCCTCTATCAGGACGAGCATTTGGCCGTGGTGGTGAAGCCCTGCGGCATGGTGGTGCATCCCGCCGCGGGCAACGACGACGGCACCCTGGTGAACGCCCTGCTGTTCCATCTGGACAGCCTTTCCGGCATCGGCGGGGAAATGCGCCCCGGCATCGTGCACCGGCTGGACAAGGATACCAGCGGCCTTTTGCTGGTGGCGAAAAACGACGCGGCCCACGCCGCCCTGTCCCGGCAGTTATCAGACAGGGAAATGGAAAAGCATTACCGGGCGATCGTTTACGGCAAAATGAAAGCGCCCGACGGCGTGATCGAAAAGCCTATCGGACGCAGCAAAACGGACCGCAAGAAAATGGCGGTGGACGAAAACGGGCGCTGGGCCAAGACGGAATGGAAGGTCTTGCGGGAATATCCCGACCGCACGCTGCTGGACGTGCATATCATCACGGGCCGCACCCACCAAATCCGCGTGCATATGGCCTCCATCGGCCATCCCGTGCTGGGCGATGCGCTGTACGGCCATAAGCGCATGCCGGACGCGCCCCGCCTGATGCTTCACGCCTATTCCTTAGCCTTCACCCACCCCGTCACCGGGGAGCGCATGCAGTTTACGGCCCCGTGCCCCTTCTGCGGGGAATAAACGCTGAAAAGATTTCCGCAGAAAACAAAGCGCCCGCTGAGTCCCCCTGCTTCAAATAGCTGCTTTTTCCAGCGGCTTCAAACCGTTTCCTTTGCTTCCGCAGGTTCTTCGGCAGCATTCTCTTCGGGAACGATCCCATTCCAGAAAACGTCGTGGTAATGGAAAAGGCAAATGCCATCGTCCCGGCAGGACAAAGTGTTCAGGTAATCCACATCCCGGCCGATGGCCTCGCGCCGGATGAAAGGCTCGCCGTCCGGGCCTTTTTCTATTGTTTCAAGAAGAAGGTAATCGGCTGCGGCCAGCGGAACGATCTGCTCCGGCACAGCGCCCGGCTCGAATTCTTCACTTGCCAGCAGCTCGTGTGCCGCGCTGAATTGCAGCAGCCTGATTTTCAGCGGTTCACGAACCGCTTCAATCTGGATGCCGGCCGTCGTGGCGTCGATGATTTCCCTGCCGTTTTCCGTGTGTTTTCGTTCATCCCGGATGGTCTGGCCCACAAGGGAGCCGATCGGATTCGCGTCCGCGCTTACCGCCATGAAGTCGCCCGGAACGGCGAACACCTGCCCGGAGGCCGTGCGCATTACGGGGTTGTAGAAAAAGAACGTGTCGTCCAAGCCCGGAACAAAACGGATGACCGCATCCATTTTCACCGTGCTTCCGTCCTCGTTCAAGTCAAAATTAACGGCGGATATTCCATCGTCCACGTTGGAAACGATGCGGCTCCCTTCTCCGCCTTCTTCCGGCGCGGCGAAACAGATGAGGCGAAGCCCGCCCACATCCCCAAAGCTGTATTCGATGTCAGCGTCCGGCCCATTTTGCGTGCAGGAGGCCCATATCACGCCGTCTTCACCGGCAGAAGCAGACAAATCCTCCCGGGTGATCAGCAGGCCGACCAGCCGGGAATTTTCCGATGCGCCGTAAGGCGCGGGCGCTTCCGACAGGGCCGCCGAAGCAAACAATATGACAATCAAAAACAAGGCAGCAGCAATCTTTTTCACGTATCACACCTCTGTTTTATAGCAGAATGAACAAAAGCCGGTTTTCCGTGTCCTCATCCGTGCATGGGGAACCAGCCGGACAGCTCCCGGGCGATCATTTCATGGCCCAGGCGGTTGGGATGGTTGATCCAGGAAAGCAGCTCGTTGATGTCCCCGCCGTTTTGAAGATACAGCAGAAACGCTTTGTGGGGATCGCAGAGGCCCACCCCGTATTCTGACGCAAGGCCCCGGATCTGTTCCGCATGGGCGGAAAGGATTTCTCCCTCCTTGGGCTTCAGAACGGAGGCCGCGTCCAGGGTGGGGGTAAGCAGGATCACGGGAACCTTCGCCGCCCCGCACAGATCCAGCATTTTGCGCCAGGCGTCCCGCGCTTTTTCCAGACCGACGCCCCGGTCGTTCAGGCCGTAATCAATGGTGACAAGATCCGGCCTGCGGTCCAGCACGTCCCGCTGAAAGCGTTCCGCGCCTGAAACGGAATTTTCTCCGCCGATGGCGGTGACGATCACGTTCAGCAGGGCGGTGGGGAATTTTTCATGCAGCAGCCGGTGCCACAGATGCGGATAAGCGTCAAAGGGACGCACCACGGTTTTGGCGTAAGCGCCGGTCACCACGCTGTGGCCGTGGCAGATAAAATAATGCGGGCGGTAATCCGGCCATTCCCTGCGCAGGGATTCCGTCAGAGGAAACAGATACGTTTGTTTATCCGCGATCATTTTGCATATCCTTCCTTCGGCATCCCCTCCGCGGCGGGAACGCCGTGACCGTTTCCTTTTTTGTTCCTGCCCATTATACGCTTTCGCCCGAAAAAGGTCAATCACGTTTGCGCGGCGGGTGCGTTTGTGGTATAATGCTGTCAAATACTGTGAACGGAGGTTTGCACCGTGAAAAAGACGATTGCCCTGCTGATCCTGCTGTCGCTGCTGACCGGCTGTGTCCTTTCCGCCGCCAGCGCGGCGTCGAACAGCGAAAAAGACCCGGCGGACGTATCCATCGCCACGCTTCTTTCCGATCTTATGACCGCTTACGAAGCCAACGATATCGCCCGTTCCGTCGCCACCCACTGGAAAAAGGTGTATCTGAGCGATTACAGGCTGTATCTCTACGGTCAGGACGATCCGGCGGAACTGCCCATCACCGGCAGGCACGCCTTCGTGGTGCTGGGGTACGAGCTGAAAAACGGGCAAATGACAGCCGAGCTGAAAGGCCGGTGCGAAGCCGCCGCTGCGGCGGCGAAAGCGTTCCCGGATTCCATTCTGGTCTGCACCGGCGGCGCGACGGGATCGAACAACCCCCACGGGAACACCGAAGCGGGCCTCATGAAAAAATATCTGGCAAACCAATGCGGCATCGAGCCGGAACGCATCTTTACCGACAAAAAAGCCATGACCACCGCAGAAAACGCCGTCAATACCCTGAAAATCCTGCGGGAACAGGGCATCGAAACCATGACCATCGTTACATCCTCCTACCATCAGCGCTGGGGGCAGGTGCTGTATAACGCCATGGCCGCCAGGTACAGGCAG
>CACWWM010000109.1 GCA_902764565.1 uncultured Eubacteriales bacterium | reverse complement strand
GACGCGTTCAGCGCTTCCATCCTGCTTTCCATGGCTTCCGGCGTCAGCCGCTCCATGGCGGACATATCGTTGACCGCCAACGCCATATCGCCCTGATCGTCGTGGATGCAAAGATAGCAGGGGGCGGGACGGTCCGTGGGCACGGACAGGGAAAGATCGATGCCCGATTCCCGGCATAGGCGCGAAAGTATTTCCGCCCGCTCGTCGCAGCCCAGGGCGGTAATCAGCCGCACATGGGCCCCCGCGTCCGAAAGCCGCGCGGCGATATTCCGGCCCACGCCGCCGGGGCGCAGGGTGATTTTGCCCGGCGTGGAATCCCGCGGCAGCAGCGGCCTGTCCGGAGTGGCCAGCAGATCCAGATTCATGCCGCCTGCGACGGTCACGCGGAAATCATTCATCGTCCTGCTCCAGCAGCTCGGCTGCCTCGCCGAGTTTTTTCAGGGCTTCGTCCATTTTGCGCACGTCTTCCCGGATATCGGCGTTTTCTTTTTCGTCCAGCAGGTCCTGGGCTTCGTCCCGGATATCCTCCAAATCGGCCATCAGATCGTTCAGTCCTTCGGCGATATCCGCCAGATCGGCCCGGTAGCCGGTGGGAATGATGATTTTCATTGCAGAGTGCCTCCTGTGTTTATGAGATGGCCTGATTATACGGCAATCAACGCCCGATTTCAAGAAAAACAATCGGACGGGCAAGCCGGACGGTATTTATTTTGTACAGACTGTATTTCACCGCTTGACAACGCTAAAGCGATGAATATAATGGGGAACGTACCTGCAAAATCAATGGAAATTGGAGGAAAAATCATATGAAGAAAATGATGGCTTTGCTCATGGCGGCGGTGCTGCTGCTGGGGATGACGGCGATTGCTTCCGCCGATCAGCTGAGTGATATCAAGGCCAAGGGCGTGCTGGAGCTGGGCGCCAACATCGAATTCCCGCCCTATGAATTCTATTGGACCAATCCCGAAACGGGCGAAGAAGAAGTGGCCGGTTTCGATATGGCCCTGGCGAAGGGCATTGCGGACGAGCTGGGCGTTGAACTGAAGATCAACGATCAGGCGTTCAGCGGCCTGGTGACCGCCCTGAGTGTGGGCGACCTGGACATGGTCATTTCCGGTCTGGCCATCAAGCCTGAACGCCTGGAAGTGGTGGACTTCTCCGATCCCTATTTCTCCGGCGAACAGATCATGCTGGTTCGCGCCGCCGATTTCGACGCGCTCAAGACCGTGGAAGATATGGCCGGCAAGAAGGTAGGCGCGCAGCTTGGTTCCCTGCAGCAGGGCATCCTGGAAGAGCAGTTCGGCGCCTCCGAACCGCTGCTGCTGGATAAGCCCTCCGTTCTGGCGCTGGAGCTGTACAACGGCAATATTGACGGCTGGCTGATTACCGATCTGGTAGCCAAGCAGTACATGGTAGTTTATCCCGGCATGTTCGCAATCAGCGAAGTGCCCGTGGATTACGACGCTTCCGCCGGTATCGGCGTGGCCGTGCCCAAGGGCGACAACGCCTCCCTGCTGGAGATCGTGAACGCCTACATCGCCAAGGTGAAGGCGGACGGCACCTGGGATCAGTGGATGGACGACGCCGTGACCAAGAGCGTTTCCCTGCTGGCCGAATAATAAGTTAAGAAAGCGCTGAATAGGAGCAGGGGCCGCTGCAAAAAGGCGGTCCCTGCCTTCCTTGCGTTTATCCCTTAGTAAAAAACGGAGGAATTCCCCATGATCAGCCTGCCGAAGATATGGGAAATCTTTACATCCAAGTTCAGCGTGTTCATGCAGGGCGTGGGCACCACGGTGGAGCTGGCCCTGTATACAGTGGTGCTGGGCTCTGTGCTTGGGCTGCTGGTGGCCGTTTTCCGCCACACGCGCATCCTGCCCGTCCGCTGGCTTATGAACGCCTATGTGGCCTTTATTCGCGGTACCCCGCTGCTGGTACAGGTGCTGATGATCGTGTACGGCCTGCCGCAGCTGGGTTTAAAGCTGCCGCGTATGACGCTGTGCATCATTGCCTTGGTGATCAATTCCGGCGCGTACATGGCTGAGCTCATCCGCGCGGGCCTGCAGTCCGTGGAAAAGGGACAGGAGGAAGCGGCGGATTCCCTGGGCATGAACGGCGTTCAGAAAATGCGGTACGTCATTCTGCCCCAGGCCATCAAGGTGACGCTTCCCGCCATGGGCAACGAGTTTATCGCCATCATCAAGGAATCCTCCGTTCTGTACGCCGTGGGCGTATACGAATTGACCTATCAGGCCAATAAGCTCTCCTCCGTGAATTACCGCTATCTGGAAACCATGATCGTGGCGGCCCTGATTTACTTTATTCTTACCTATACAATGACCAAGCTCCTGGCTTTGCTGGAAAGGAGGATGCGCCGCAGTGAAAACAGCGTTGCTTGAAACCCCTGTGATCGTGGATTCCGGCTCTTCTTCGGAAATCCTGATGGAAATTCGCGGGCTGTACAAGAATTTCGGAAAGCTGGAAGTGCTCAAGGGGATCAATCTGAATGTGCATAAAAGCGACGTGCTGGTGCTGATCGGCCCCTCCGGCAGCGGAAAGTCCACTTTGCTCCGTTCGGTGAACATGCTGGAAAAGCCCACGGCGGGGCAGATCCTGTTCGAGGGGAACGATCTGACCCAGGCCAAGCGCAAGGACCTGTGCCGCCTGCGGGAGCGCATGGGCATGGTGTTTCAGCAGTTCAATCTGTTTCCCCATCTGAAAGTGAAGGACAACATTACCATTTCTCCCCGGAAGGTCAAGGGCCTGAGCGCGGAGGAAGCGGAAAAGAAAGCCGAAGCGCTGCTCAAACGGGTGGGCCTGTACGATAAGTGGAACGAGTTTCCCGGCCGTCTGTCCGGCGGACAGAAGCAGCGCGTGGCCATCGTGCGCGCCTTGGCCATGGACCCCGATATGATGCTGTTTGACGAACCCACCTCCGCCCTGGACCCTGAAATGGTGGGGGAGGTGCTGGACGTAATGAAGGCCCTGGCGGCGGATGGCATGACCATGATGGTGGTCACCCACGAAATGCGCTTCGCCCGGCAGGTGGCGGACTATGTGCTGTTCATTGACGACGGGCAGATCGTGGAAGCGGGCCCGCCGGATCAGCTGTTCGATCATCCGCAGCAGAAACGCACCCAGGACTTCCTAAACAAAGTACTTTGATTGGGAGATAGAATATGCTCACGACCCCCATGGAATCCCTGAAAAAATATGTGGATCAGCCCAGCGGCAGCCACGACCAAGCGGACGTGGCCAAGGCGGCGGAGCTGTTCGCCGAGGATTTTCAGTCCCTGGGCTTTGAAACGGCGCTGATTCCCGGCAAAGACTACGGCCCCGTCCTGAAAGCATTCATCGGCACAGGGGAAAAGCAGTTGATGCTCATGGGCCACATGGACACCGTGTTTCCCCGCGCCGTGTATGTGCCCTTTACCGATCTTGGAAACGGGAAAGCCCTGGGCTCCGGCAGCATCGATATGAAGGGCGGCGACGTGGTGATGCTCTACGCCCTGCAAAAAGCCCTGCCCAAGCTGGATTTATCCAGGGTGCGCTTCTGCGTGGTGCTCAATCCTGATGAGGAAGTGGGTTCGCCCGAAAGCCACGACGTGATTTTCGAAACCGCCAAAGCCTCCTTTGCAGCGCTTAGCTTTGAACCATGCAGCATGGATTATCGGCTTACCTGCGCCCGGAAAGGCGTTACCTCCGTGCGCATTGCCTGCACCGGTATTCCCGGCCACGCGGGGGCGCAGTATAAAATCTGCGCCAGCGCCATCCAGGCTCTGTGCGCCCATATCACCGCCCTGTATACCCTGCGGGACGATACGCGGGACATCAGCTTCAACGCGGGCCTGATTTCCGGCGGCACGGCGGAAAACGTGGTGGCCCCGGAAGCGGTGGCGGACTGCGAATTCCGGTATTTCGACCAGAAATACAAGCCGGAGCTGATGGAAAAAATCAAGGAAATCTGCGCCGTGGAACGGGTGCCGGGCGTTAAAACCACGCTGACCTTCGGCGCCAGCCATCCGGCCATCGACCTGAATGAAAAAAGCCAAAAGCTGCTGGATCTGGCCATGGAGGTCAGCCGGGCACAGGGCGTCACGCGCTATCACGAAAAGACCGGCGGCGCCGGGGATATCGCCATTGCCGGGCTTGCCGGCATCGGCGTGCTGGACGGCCTGGGCCTGGCCGGAGAAAAAATGCACACGGTGGACGAATGTGTGTATCTTGACAGCCTGCCCCGGCAGATTGATTTTGCGGCGGAAATGATCGTCCGCACCGCGCAGCTCGCCTGAAAACCAAAACTTGCCCCCCCTGCCGGATATCGGCAGGGGGTATTTTTTTCTTTTTTTGGATATTATTTCTTCCATTCCTATGGAAAATGTAACATATTGATGATATAATAATAAAAATGCTTCATTCGGAGGTGCAATTCTGGGAAAGTTCCACATAAAAATGTGGTGCACGGCGTGGATGGCGAAATCATCCGATATAGGCATTTTTTTGGGAGATCACTGCGGGATTTTGAGCGCATATTCTGTACTGATCTGCTGGCGGGCCGCTGCCTGGAATAGCCTTCCGAGGGAAGGGACAGCTTTGAAATTCATCCGGACGGCTGCAATATCTTCCGGGATATGCAGGACCAATTGCTGAAAGCCGCAGCAGAGAAGGACAAAAAACGAAAGCATGACTTTTGAAAGAAAGGCAGGCGTGTGCATGGGACGTAAAAAACTCAGCTTTACAACACGGTTTGTGCTGGCGTTCGGCGTATTGCTGGTGGCCGCAAATATTCTGCTGGGCGTGGTGATCCTGAGGCAGTCTGAATCGGCCATGAAATCGCTGATCAACAAGAATATGCTGGACATCGTCAATACCGCCGCCGGGTTTATGAATGGCGACACGCTTGGTGCGCTCACGGAAGACGACGTGGGCGGCGATGTGTTCAACGACGCGCTGCAGAAGCTGGCGGTTTTCCAGAGCAACGTGAATATCCAGTTCATTTACGCCGTCAGGCAGATTGACGAAAATACCTATGTATTCATCGTAGATCCCGATCCGGAAGATCCCGCGGAGTTCGGGGAGGAAATCGTGATCACGGAAGGCCTTATCAAGGCCGGCAGGGGCGTCGCCGCTGTGGACGAAGCGCCCATGGCGGACCGGTGGGGCAACTTTTACAGCGCGTACAGCCCCGTATTTGATTCCGAAGGCAAGGTCGCGGGCATTATCGGCATTGATTTCGGCGTCGAATGGTATGAAGAACTGGTTAAAAGCCACACCCTCGCCATCACCATCGAAACGATCCTTTCCGTGTCCATTGGCTGTCTGGTCATCTTCATCATCGCCAACGGCGTCAGGAAGCGTTTCAAGGCGTTGGATGCCGGCATGGCCAGCCTTTCCGCCAGCGTGGATCATCTGATGCGGCAGGTGGGCATCATGACCGACGCCCCGGCGCAGGAATCGAAGGAACATCGGGACGAACTGGAAGTGCTGGGCGAAAAAATCCAAAATATGCAGCGCGATATCACGGTATATCTCGACTATCTGCAAAGGCAGGCCTACACCGATTCGCTCACCCGGATAGGCAACTCCACGGCCTACCATGACCTTGCGCAGAAGCTGGAAGAAAACATTCTGAAGGGAGAGGCTGCCTTTTCCGTGGTCGTTTTCGATGTGAACAGCCTGAAGGTAATCAACGATCAATTCGGCCACGAAAACGGCGACAGGATCATCAAAGGCGCGGCGGAAGTGATTTCAAAGGTCTTTCAGGCGGAGAATGCCTTCCGCATCGGCGGCGATGAATTCGCTGTGGTGAAGGAGTGCGTCACAGACGAGGAGCTTGCACAGGTGGACGCTGAAATCGCCGCCTTCAACGAACGGGAAAAGGGAAGCTGCGCGGCGCTTTCCATTTCCAAAGGCCTGGCCCATTTTGAACCCGGTCAGGACAGTTCTTTCAAGGAAGTGTTTGCCCGGGCGGATATGATCATGTACGAGCAAAAGAAAAATTATTATCAAGCAAAAGGAAACCGGCGAAAGAGAGAGAATTAAGAAACAGCGTTTCATAGAAAGGTGATTTGATATGCCGGATCAACAGTCGGTTTCAGCCCGGGGAAGCAGGCGGCTTTTTACGGTGCTTCTGTGCGCCGTATGCCTGCTGATCAATTTCCTGGGCGTGCGCATTGCCCTTGCGCTGAATTTGCCCTTATTCCTGGATATTATCGGCACGACCCTGGCATCGGCGCTGGGCGGGTATATTCCCGGCATCATCGTGGGATTTCTCACAAACCTGATCAACGGGATCGGCGATTACACCACCGCCTATTACGGCTGTCTTTCCGTGCTGCTTGCCGTCAGCGCCGCTTTCTTTGCGCAGAAAGGGTATTTTGAAAAGCTCTCGCGTGTGCCGCTGATTATTCTGGTCTTTTCGCTCATCGGCGGCGGCCTGGGCTCGGTGCTCACCTGGTCGCTGTATGGGTTCGATTTCGGCACAGGCATCTCCGCGCCGCTGGCCCACCATATCTATGACGCGGGCACCCTGGATCTGTTCTGGTCCCAGTTTACCGCCGATATGCTCATCGACCTGCTGGATAAATCCGTCACCGTGGCGCTGGTGGCCCTGGCGCTGCGCCTGCTGCCGGAAGCGTTCAGGCAGCGTTGCTATGTTTCCGGCTGGCAGCAGACGCCCCTGTCCAAAATCAGCCGGATGGCGGCCAATAAAAAGCTGGCCCGGAAAACCTCCCTGCGCGCAAAAATTATCCTGCTGGTGGCAGCGTCCATGTGCGTGATTGCCCTGGCGATGACCGGCATCAGCTATATCAATTTCCGGGATGCCGCCCTTGAGGAACAGACGGCGGCAGCTTCCGGCGCGGCGAAGATCGCCCAAAGCTATATCGACGGCGACCGGGTGAATGCCTATCTGGAACAGGGTGAAAACGCGGAGGAATACCGGACGGTCAGCGAGCGGCTCAAAACGCTTCAGGAATATTCCGGCAATATCGCTCACGTGTTCGTTTACAGGATCGGGGAAGACGGATGCCGTGCCGTATTCGCACCGGGCACGGACGCCGCGCCCGGCGAAATAATTCCGATGAGCGACGCCCTGCTGCAGCATCTGCCCGCCCTGCTCAAAGGAGAAAGGATCGAACCCGTGATTGCCGACGAAGCGGGCGGCCGGTTTCTGTATATCCTTGAACCGGTTTACGACAGCCAGGGCGCGTGCCGGTGCTACGCCGCGGTGTATATGGATATGGAAAGCACCGTCGTTTC
>CACWWM010000108.1 GCA_902764565.1 uncultured Eubacteriales bacterium | reverse complement strand
GTCCGCTTCATGCGGACATTGCTCCTTTTCGCCTGATCTCACCGCCGATGAGATTCCCGCCACAGGCGGTCATCGGCGGTTCGTCCCCGCGCCAGAGGGGAGGCCCCTCTGGACACCAGCAGGCAAAAGACTTGAATGGCACAAGCGGACAACTTCCGCCTGCCGCGCTGGGGCTTGTGAAAGTTAGAGGCTTCTGGCTCAAGAAAGCCGGGAAAATCCCAGGGGGAAAGCTCGCTTTCCCCTACGGGATTATTCCCCGGCTTTCCCCGGATGCAAGGCATCCGGGTTGGCGGCTTTCAGCCGCCGGGCCAGAAGCAAAATATCGCCATTAATGGTCGTTTTCTCCAAGCAGCAGCGAGAAGCTGTTTGAGCGAGAAGCTGTTTGTTTGACCCGACAATCTTGTTCCGCAGGAGAAGGGTCAAGGGGGATCATCCCCCTTGTCAGGGGTTTGGGAGCGGAGAGCCCCCAACGTATCCCCCACAAATCAGCAATTGACGGGCGGAAAACGAAGGAATATAATGCAGATATACTTTTTCATGGAGGGATTCGGATGGATCAGTTTTCCCGTTCCGCCCTGCTGATCGGGCGGGAGGGCGTTGAAAAGCTGGGCCGCGCCAGGGTGGCCCTGTTCGGCGTGGGCGGCGTGGGGGGGTACGTGGCCGAAGCCCTGGCCCGCAGCGGCGTGGGGGCCATCGATCTTTACGACCCCGATACCGTGAGCCTGACCAACCTGAACCGCCAGATCGTGGCCCTCCACAGCACCCTGGGCCTGCCTAAAGCCGAGGTCATGGCCCGGCGGCTCCGGGACATCAACCCCGCCGTCGCCGTGACGGCCCATCCCCTGTTTTACCTGCCCGAAAACGCGGAGCAGGTGGATGTATCTTCCTATGATTACATTGCCGACGCCATCGACACCGTGACCGCCAAGCTGCATCTGATCGAGCGCTGCTATCATTTGGGCGTGCCCATCATCAGCGCCATGGGTGCGGGCAACCGCCTGGACCCTTCCCAGGTGCGGGTGGGCGACATTTTTGAAACCCATAACTGCCCCCTGGCCCGCATCATGCGCAAGGAGCTGCGCAAACGCGGCGTCCCCGCCCTGCGCGTGGCCTATTCCACGGAAGAAGCTCTTTCTCCCCTGCCGGAAGAAGCCGCTGCCCTGCAAGCGGAAACCCCCGCCCTCAGCGTTCCCCGCCGGGACACCCCCGGCAGCATGATGTTCGTCCCCGCCGCCATGGGACTGGCTATGGCGGCAGCGATCGTGAGGGATATTGTTAAGATTTCACCGCCGATTTGATTTCCGCAACTGGCGGAAATCGGCGGTTCGCCCGCATCCTCAATCGGCGCATCGGCGCAAGTCCGCCTCATGCGGACATTGCTTGTTTCGGATGATCTCACCGCCGATTTGATTTCCGCCACTGGCGGAAATCGGCGGTTCGTCCCCTTCCGAGAAAGCCATAAAGGAGAACTGATCACGGGCTTTTCCTGTTTCAATCCGGAAATCAAAAAAACGAGAAATAATCCAAAATCGTGAGAAAGAACGAGAAAAAAGAGGATTTTCCCGTCCTTTCTCTGTTTATTGACCATCTTTGACTTTAAATGAATTTGACCTTCTTTGACCTTTATAGTATACTGTGCTCGTCAGCGGGGGAAAATGAAGATGACCGCTGGCGGCAAAGCGAACTGTGACCGGGCTGCCGCCCGAAAATCAAAGGAGGTTTTCACTATGTTGTATTCTATGATGCCTTACCGTTCTCACCACAATCTGCCCCAGGAAAAGGGTATGCCCTCCCTGTTTGACGACCGTTTCTTCCGTTCCTTCTTCGATATGAACGACTGGATGGGCAGCGCGGGCTTCCGCGTAGACATTCACGACGATAACGACCATTACACCCTGGAAGCCGAGCTGCCCGGCGTGAACGAAGACCAGATCAGCCTGACCGTGGAAAACGACACCCTGACCATCGCCGCCGATACGCAGAGCGAACGCAAGGATGAAAAGGCTTATTACAGCGAGCGCCGCGTGGGCCATGTGTCCCGTTCCTTCAGCTTAGAGGGCATCGATCAGGATCACATCACCGCCGATTACAAGAACGGCATCCTGTACGTGTCCATGCCCAAGACCCAGCCTTCCGAACCCGCCGGAGCCCGCCGCATCGCCATCGGCCACGGCGAAGCCCAGGAGGGTACGAAGAACTAAAATATTTCTGGGGGAAACCTTGCTTTGGTGGCCAAAGAACGGTTTCCCTCAGACCCCTTTCCAAGAAAGCCCAAAAAATGTTTCAGCAAAATGCTTTTTATGCCTTCTCAGAGGAGGCACAGAGGGAAGCCGCGAAAAACCGCGGCTTCCCCTTTTATTTTTCGCACCGTTATAGTATAATCATCCCGGCCCAAGGATTTCCACGCGGAGGGAGAGTCGCCCATGCTGAACAAATACCTGTTCAAACAAGCGCTCTTTTCAGATGCGCGTTCCCTGGCCCGCCGCTTCCGTGAAAAAAGGATGCGCTATTTCGAGCAGGAGTTTTTCCGCGCCGCGTTCGGCGACGCGCTGAACGACGATCCTTCCCGAACCATCCGCATCCTGGATATCGGCGGCACCTACGATTTTTGGAACGCGCTGGCTTTCCGGTATCTGAACCGCTGTGAAATCACCCTGTTCAATCTGGAAAAGCGCGGGAACGGGGAAAATATGCCCAACGTGCGCTTCATGGCGGGAAACGCCACGGATTTAAGCGCCTTTGGGAACGGGACGTTCGACCTGGTTTTCAGCAATTCCTGCATCGAGCACATCGGCCGCTTTCCGGAATGGCGAAAGATGGCGGACGGCATGCGGCGGGTGGGCAGCCATTACTTCCTGCAAACGCCCAACCGGTATTTTCCCTTGGAGCCGCACTTCATGTTCCCCTTTTTTCAGTTTCTGCCTTTGCCCGTCCGGGCCTGGCTGTTTCAGCATTTTGACCTGGGGTATTTCCGGAAAAACCCCGACCGGGCAGCCTGCCTGCGGGAAGCGGACAGCATTCACCTGCTGTCCCTGCGCGATCTGAAACGCCTGTTTCCTGACGGACAGGTGAAGCGGGAACGGCTGCTGGGCCTGACCAAATCCTTCATGATCCACAGTCCTCTGCCGGACTGCCAACAAAAGCACAAGGAGCAAAACCATGTACCGTCTTGAACTGCATTGCCACAACAGCGAAGTGAGCGCCTGTTCCAATTGCCCTGCGGATGAACTGATCCGCCGCTACCGGGACGCCGGATACAGCGGCGTCGTCAGCACCAACCACATCAACCGGGGCACCTATGCCCACATGGAGGAGCTTTCCTGGCCGGAAAAGGTGGCCCATTTCATGCGCGGCTGGGAAGCCCTGAAAAACGCCGCCGGGGATGATTTCGACGTGCTTTTAGCCTGCGAAATCAACCTGACCCCCGCAGACTGGCCCGCCTACATCCCCAACGATTACCTGATTTACGGCGTGACGGAGGACTGGCTTCTGAAAACCGGGGACATGCGGGACATGACCATGGAGCAGCTGAGCCAGAGCGCCCGGGAAGCGGGCTTCCTGGTGGTGCACGCCCACCCCTTCCGCTGCAACACCGTGATGATGAACCCCGACCTGTTCGACGGCTACGAGATCTACAACGGCAACGCCCGCCACAATTCCCACAACGCCCTGGCGGAAGCCTGGGCCAGGATGAACGGCAAAATCATGACCGCCGGATCGGATTTCCACAAGCCGGAAGATCCCTGCTGCGGCGGCATCGAAACCGAAACCCGCATCCGGGACAACGAAACCCTGCTGCGCGTACTGCGCGGCGGGCAGTACACGCTGATCCGGGACGATGCGTAAGCTATGGAGCCGAAAAACGGCTCCTTTTTTTCTGCATACGAAAACACCGCCGGAGAACCGGCGGTGCAAGGGACAGGATAACAATTATTCCTGAGCAGGAGCGCCAACGGGGCAGGTTTCAGCGCAAACGCCGCATTCGATGCACTTGTCCGCGTCGATTTCGTACTTGCCATCGCCTTCAGCGATCGCTTCCTGGGGGCATTCGGCGGCACAGGCGCCGCAGCTGATGCACGCATCGGAAATTTTGTAAGCCATAATGACACCTCCAAATATAGATCGTGTATTCTCTCACGTCCCGTCTATCATACCATTCCCGCGCAAAAAAGGCAAGCATTTCGCAAAATTTTTATAAATTGATGGCACAAAAATACCCGAAACCTGCGCGGCTTCGGGATTTTCAGTGCGCCATCAGGGACTCGAACCCGGGACACCCTGATTAAGAGTCAGGTGCTCTACCAACTGAGCTAATGGCGCACATTCGGTACAGGCGTCATTATAGCGCAAGCCGACGGCGATGTCAAGCACGAATTGGCATTTTTTGCAGTTTTCCGAAGAATTCATTGTTCTTTGGGCTGATCATCCTTTTCCCTTCTGTCTTTGAGCAGCCGAAGCGCGTTCAGCAGGTTCGCGGCGGTAACGCAGAACATGCCCGCGCCTAAATTCCACTCGCCAAAAATCATGGTATCATCCCCGAAAATGGAGAAGCACAGCAGCACGATCCCCGCAGCCAGCAGCACCCCTGAAATCATCAGCCAGATCCTATTTTTCATTGCAATCATCTCCCTTTTCTGGGTTCTAAACGGCCGCGCCCCGCTCCTCCACCAGCATCCCGGTCAAGGGCGGCACGCCGAAACGGCGGATGAACAGATCACATTTGCACAAAAAAGCGAAAAAGATGGAACGGCCCTGGCCGGACAGAGATTCGTAGTTGCCCTGGCCCTTGGCTAAAATCACGTCCGCCTGATCCAGCGCATGCCGGGCCGGTTCGGGCATCATTTCATACACCGTTCCGGCAATGGCCGCGCCGTTGGAGAGGATTTCCGCCGCGCCGCCGAGGCCCACGTATTCCGCGTCCTGCACCGTGGCGTCGTTCAGCACTTCACCGCCCCGCACCAGCGCCTGAAACGCAAGTCCCGGGAAGCGACGACGCACTTGCTCCAGCAGCAGCTTGTCCAGCACGATTTCCCCGCAGTTGTCCGCGATGAGCAAAAACCGTTTTCCCTTTTCACAGGCGGCAAGGAAATGGGCGTAGACTTCCTTTTCTTCCTCCCGCAGGGCCGCCTGATCGAAAAGGGACAGGAAGGTATCCTCCTCCACGGCATCCATGGCGCCGTAATCGATATAGTTCCCCACCCGGGCGAAGGCCAGGGCCGCCGCCACGGGGTCGTCCGCCGCTTCGATCCGTGCCCGAATCCTGCCTTCCATGCTCAGCACCAGATCGTTATAGCGGCGCTTCACCTGGGCGTAACTGCCGGACAGCCCGAAGCGCCGGGCAAACGCCTGATTGAACCGGTACACCAGCAGGGGCGAGGTATCGTTTTCGCCCCGACCGTCGATCAGCGCCCGCACCTCGGCCAAATACGCTTCGTCCGGCATCCGTTTCAGCTGCCTGCTGTACAGGCATTGGGCGCAGCTTTCCGGTATTCTCACTTTACGTCCCCCTCAAAAACCATCTCTCTGCATGCCCATTCCTCGCCCGGCACGCGGCAGGCTTCCCGCTTTCCTGCGCGCCGTTCCATAACATACGTTGTTTAACGCGCGTCATTATAATGGTATTTCCAATCTCTGTCAATGGAATATTATTTCCCAAAAGGCCGTTCTGTTTTCTAAAAAGCCGTTTCCAGGGAGATTTCACCCCGCAGACGCAGGCAAAGGTCGTCGTCGGAAAGCTGGACGGTGCGGTGGGACTGCAAAGAAAGCAGCGCTTCCTCCCGGGGCACCAAATATTGCTTCTCCCATTTGAACAGGTATTCCCCGTCGCCCCGGATGCGCAGCCAGGCCCGGACGGCTTCCAGCACCCGCACCGTCACGGCCACGCCGGAAAAACAGTCGTTCCGGTAAATATGGGCAAAACGTCCCTGCACCCGATCCATGGCTTCCAACGCTTTCCGGTGGCACTGAAGGGCCTTGTCCGTCCAAAGGCAGGCTTGCAGATCGTTCCCCCGCAGGGCGTGGACGCAGGCCTGGCAGAAGCTGTACAGCCCTTCGCATCCGGTCTGGTGAAGAAGGCCGTACAGGTATTCCCGGTCCCGGAGACGGCAGGCAGCGGTGGGGTCGGCGGCGTCCTCCAAAGCATCCATCGCCGCGCGCGCTTTCCGCAGATATTCCCGCCAGGCGGCGGCGCCGGGCTGTACGACTGCCGCCAGCTTCCGGGCCTGCTGTTCAAAGTCCCCTTCGGCAGCCCAGCGCAGGGAATCGACGGGTCTGTTCGTTTCGCCGCAAAGCAGGGCGTGGGCCAGGGCCCGCAGGGGCCAATGATAATATTGGTCGCCCGCCCGGTCGTCGGCGTGGGGGCCGTAGAAAACGGCGCTTTCCGCGTAGCCGGTCAAAAGGGGCGCAAGCCCTTCCTGCCCATAATACCGCCGCGCGAAGTCCCCGGCCGCTTCCTTTGCGTCGTATTCCCCCGTCTTCCACATGCGGGAAACCAGATCCAGCAGGAAGGGATGGGGATAAATGGAGCCTACGTTGATATTCCAAAGCGTATCCGCCCGGTGAGCCAGAATGGTTTTCAGTTCGTCCGCCACCATTTGGGGCGGGTTTTGCAGGGGCGTAATGTGATTGGCGGCCTGCAAATCATAGAAGCTGACGTGATAATAAATGCCGTTTTCGCCGGGCTCGTTTTCGCCGGGCATGGCGTCGGTGCGGGGGTTATCGTTATTCTGGCGGCGGGATACCATTTTGCCAAAGCCGTTATCGCCCCACAGCTTGATGACGTTCTCCGGCACGGGCAAATGCCCTTCCCGGTACAGGGCCATCATTTCGCCGTACAGGTTGGTGCAGAAATGGGCGGCGGGGTCCTTGGCCCGCACCAGCTCCATTTGCCGCCGCATGACGCGCGCGATGAACGCCCCGCGCTTTTCGGCGGTATCCGCTTCCCCGTCGTCCTCCCAGAACGCCCGGTCGCCCTGGCCCCGGAAGCCCACGGCCCATACCACGCGCCTGCCCGCGTACCGGTCGATGGATTCCTGCCACAGCCCCTCGTATTTATCCGGGTACAGGGTATAGGAGGGCTGGAGATCGGGATAGACCCGGGCAAACATTTTCGCGCCCAGCAGCTCCGTGTGGTGCTGGGTGAGCCACAGGCCGCGTTCCAGCGCCATTTCATTGAGGACGTGGCCGTCGAAGCCCCGATCCGTGCCGGGGATCACCATGTTGCCGCCGCAGCGCAGCACGGTTTCAAACACCCGCTCCCACACCTCGGCCCGGGCGTTTTCCTCGCTGTGCCAGCCGGAAAAAAGCACCTCGTCGTTGACGAACCAGCCCCGGAAGCGCACCTTGTATCGGGGGCTTTCCCAGCTTTGGCAGGGAACGGACACGCTTCCCTGCCGTTTGGGCGCAAGCCCCATCCACCAGCCCAGGGGCTGAACGCCCAGCAGCCGTTCGCTGACGGACAGCAGGGCGTAGGCCGCGCCTAAATCGTCGCCGCAGCGCAGGGTGATTTCCTCCGCCGCCGCTTGGGCCACGAAGGCTTCCGCCGGAAGCGCGGGGTCGATCACAAGCCGGATCACGTTTTCCGGCCCTTCTTCCGTCAGGGCCGCGCGCATATCCCGGCGCAGGATATCCGCGGCGTGGCGAACGGCGGAAAGGCTTTCATCCGCCAATACGCGGGTGGAAAGGGAAAGCATAAAGGCAGCCATGTTCAATTCCTCCTGTCCATATCGGTTCTATGCGGGGCAAAGCGAACCCCCGGCGTTTTTTCATTTATACTATACCATAACACAGGCAGTTATTTCAATAAAAGGGCTTGACGATTGCGCATATCATCGGTATCATAAGAAAAGTTCCCGATGAAAGCGATTTTTGTACGAAGGGAGTACCCTCATGTTGAAACTGTATGATTCCGGCGTATATCTGCTCCATGGCCGCGAAGTGGTGACGGACGCTCAGGAAGCGGAAAAGCGGGCGGGCAGGCCCGTTTCCAGGGAGGAAGCCCAAAAGGGCACCATCGCCTACGGCATCCTGAAAAAGCACAACAAAAGCGGGGATATGGATCACCTGCAAATGCGCTTCGACAGCCTGACCAGCCACGACATCACCTATGTGGGCATCATCCAGACCGCCCGGGCCTCCGGCATGAAGGAATTCCCCATGCCCTACGTGCTCACCAACTGCCACAACAGCCTGTGCGCCGTGGGCGGCACCATCAACGAGGACGACCACATGTTCGCCCTCAGCGCGGCCCACAAGTACGGCGGCGTTTACGTGCCCACCAACATGGCCGTCATTCACTCCTTCAACCGGGAAATGATGGCGGGCTGCGGCAGAATGATTTTGGGCTCCGATTCCCACACCCGCTACGGCGCCATCGGCACCTTGGGCGTGGGCGAAGGCGGCGGCGAGCTGGCCAAGCAATTGGTGGGCCGCTCCTACGATCTGGCAAGGCCCCAGGTGGTGCTGATTTATCTGGACGGCGAACCCCGCCCCGGCGTGGGGCCCCAGGACGTGGCCCTGCAAATCTGCGGCGCGGTGTATGCCAACGGCTATGTGAAAAACAAGGTGATGGAATTCGTGGGCCCCGGCGTTGCCAAGCTGCCCATGGAATACCGCAACGGCATCGACGTGATGACCACGGAAACCACCTGCTGGTCCTCCATCTGGGAAACGGACG
>CACWWM010000107.1 GCA_902764565.1 uncultured Eubacteriales bacterium | reverse complement strand
CACGGCTTTAAAAGAGCCTGTGCCAAAGACAGCCGGTGCGCGAAAGCGCGTAAGGGACTTTAGTTCCGCCAGCCGAGGCGCAACGGAAAGTATTTTGTATGCTCTCCCTTGCGTTGGCGCAAGGGTTTTCTTTTATTCCGAGCCATTGAGGAGGTGTAACAGAAAAATGAGCAAGAACCGTGACATGAAGGTGGAAAAGGTAGCCCAGATCGTGGAAAAGCTGAAAAATGCCGAATCCGTGACCATCGTGAGCTACTCTGGCCTCACCGTGGAACAGGATACCAACCTGCGCCGTCAGTGCCGCGAAAACAACGTGGATTACTGCGTGTTCAAGAACCGGCTGGTGAAGCTGGCCCTGGAACAGATTGGCGTGGAAGGTGTGGACGATCTGCTGAACGGCCCCAACGCGTTCGTTTTCAGCAAGAACGATCCTGTGTCCGGTCCCAAGGCCGTGGCCCAGTTCATTGATAAGAACAAGCTGGAATCCCTGAAGATCACCGGCGGTATCTTTGAAAACAAGGCTGCGGACGAAAAGACCATGATCAAGCTGTCCAAGATGCCTGGCAAGGACGAACTCATGGCGACCCTGGTTGGCTGCCTGATGAGCCCCGTGTCTTCCCTGGTGGCCGTTCTGGGCGAAATCGCCGAAAAGAAGCAGGCTGCTTAATCCGTACTGCGGCCTGAACGCCGCATAAAACACTCATCAACCGCATAAAAATGGAGGAAAATAAAATGTCCGTTCAGGAAATCATTGAAGCCATTGAGAAAATGTCTCTCATGGAAGTTAACGAACTGGTTGACGCGCTGAAGGAAAAATTCGGCGTGACCGGCGCTATCGCCGTTGCCGGCGGTGCTCCCGCTGCCGCTGCTGCCCCCGCTGAAGAACAGACCGAATTCGACGCCATCCTGGTGGATGCCGGCTCTGAAAAGATCAAGGTCATCAAGGCTGTGCGCGAAGTCGTTTCTGGCCTGGGCCTGAAGGAAGCCAAGGATTTCGTGGAAGGCCTGCCCAAGGCTCTGAAGGAAGGCGTTTCCAAGGAAGAAGCCGAAAAGGTGAAGGCTATGTTCGCCGAAGTCGGCGCCAAGGTCGAAGTGAAGTAATTCATTTCCTGGCAATAAAAACTGCCGTGCGTTTGCGCGGCAGTTTTTTTGTGTTTGTATTTTCTTTACGCTTCCCCATAGAGGGACGGGGCCTGTTCCACGCGGTTGCGCCCGGCCTTCTTGGCCTTATACAGGGCGTCGTCCACATGGATATAGACCTGTTTTTGATCCTTGTAATCGTGCACGGTGATCACGCCCTGGCTGATGGTCAAATGGCCCACGGTGGGGAATGCGTGCGCGTCCACGGCGCGGCGCAGGGTTTCCGCGAAGGCCGCGGCTTTTTCTTCATCGACTTTGGGCAGCAGGATAAAGAATTCCTCGCCGCCCCAGCGGCCGATCTGCGCGCCCGGGTAATCCTGCACGGATTCCTGGAAGATACCTGCGGTTTCGCGCAGCACGGCGTCGCCGATATCGTGGCCGTTCCGGTCGTTGACGCGCTTAAAGAAATCCAGGTCGATCATCACCAGGGACGCGGTGCCGCCGCGCTGGAGGGCTTTTTCGATCAGGTGTTCCATCTTGCCCCGGTTGTAAATGCCGGTCAGGGCGTCCCGCTCGGCCAGATAGGTCAGGCGGCCGTGGGCCTTTTGCAGTTCCTCCATGGTGGTGGAAACCAGGCGGGTCAAGCGCCGGAGCACGGACGCCTGGCCTTGCAGCACGGTATCGTCCACCCGGACTTCCGGCATTTCTTCCGCCGGGGCGTCGCCCTCCCGCATGCCGATGGAGAGCATGGTGATGTTGTTTTCGTCCAGCTCGCCGGTGCGGCTGTTGCGCAGGATTTCACCCCAGGTATGGAAGCCGCAGGTGCTGCACAGCTTGGCGAAGGGCTTCATTTCCATATCCACGAAGTCCTCCCAGAAGGTTTTCCGCACCACGCAGGAATAAAGCAGAATGGCCTGGGGCTTGAATTTGCGCATCACTTTCAGGCGTTCGTTCACGATGCTCACGATATTGGTGGGATCGCCGTAGGTGAGGTGAATGTTCATGCCCTCTTTCACGAAGCCGTGCAGCCAGAAGGAGCCGTCCTCCTCGATGTGCACCACGCTGCGGAGCTGTTCTTCGCCGTTCTGCACGGCGATCAAAGGAAACTCGAAGGCTTCCTCGGCGTTGTTGTGCTTCTTCCGGTCGATCTGCAAAAACTTTTCGTATACTTCTGCGGCGGGCTTTCCGTCCAGCTCGATCAGGTGCTTTCCCTCCGCCTTGGTGATCTTGAAGGGCATGCCCAGGGCGATCCAGCCGATGGACTTGTCCATATCGAAATGCAAATCCTTCCCGGCGTAGGTGATCACCAGCATGGTATTGTACATTGCCCCGGTGCCGTCAAAAATGAAATGCTCGGGGGAATTCAGCTTGTGCCCGCCGGGATAGCCGCCGAAAATGTCGATGTCCCTGCGGCAGCGGCTGATCTCGGCATACATATGCTCCGTGTCCGTTTCCGTGCCCGGAAAGAGCAGTTCGGCGGCTTTTAGGTCGGGCACGCCGTCCAGAAATTCCCGCACCTGCCTGCCGATGGCCACTTCATTGCCCTTTACGTCGTCAATGCGCAGGATGGAAACGTCGGAGCGTTCAAACAAAATGGCGCTGACCAGCACGCCCGGCTCGATCATCATGCCGTCCTTGATTTCGCCCGCGGACATGGTGCCCGCGATGAGCTTCGTATCAAAGCATCGGCTGATTTCTTTGGCAAGCTGGACAAGCCCTTCCTCATCGGCAATGCCGCTGAAAATGTGGAACAGAATGTTCTTATATTTTCCCGTCCGATACTCCCTGAGCATATCCGCCAGCTGATCGGCGGCCGGAGCACTGCGGTTGATTTCCACCAGCATCTGTTTCATAAAATTCCCCATTTCTCCAAGGTCATCCACGCTATGAATATGCTGTGCATCCTGTATATATGATTATAGCACAACCCCGGCCCTGTTGTCCACCCGCAAGAACTTCTTCTTTATGCGCAAAAACTTCTTCTTTATCCGCAAGATCTGCACGAAATCTGCCAAGAACGCTTATTGCGCGGGCATGGAAACCTGTGGTAGAATAGGCTAAGTTTTTAGGCGCGGGAGGCATGGACATGGCGTTTCAAAGCAAGGAGCTTCTGCCGGGCGTATGGCATATTCAGGACAAAATGGGCGTATGCATGACGCTGCTGTGCGGCGAAAAACAGGCGCTGCTGATCGATACGGGGTACGGCTTTGAGGACGTAGCCTCCTATGTGCGCACGCTGACGGAAAAGCCCTTTTCTGTGATGCTGACCCACGGCCACCACGACCATGCCCTGGGCGCTCGGTGGTTCGACCGGGTTTATTTGGCGAAAGCCGATTTTCCGGTATATGAAACCTATACCCAGGAGTTTTGGCGGAAACGTGTGCTGGGCCAGGCGCGGGACAAAGGCTTTGATGTGGACGAAGGCGACTTCCTGTCCGCAAAAATGGCCGCGCCGGAGGTTTTAGACGAAAAAACAGTCGATTTGGGCGGGCTGACGGCCCGGATCATCCTCTGCCCCGGCCATACGCCGGGTTCGGCGGTGGTGTACGTGCCGGAAAAAGAACTGCTGATCACCGGGGACGATTGGAACCCCTGCACCTGGCTGTTTTTCCCGGAAGCGCTGTGCGTCCAGGATTACCGGCGGAACATGCGTCATTTGCTGGCCCTTCCTTTCGGGCGCGTGCTGTGTTCCCATCAGTTTATGCTGTTTGACAGGACGCGGATCGATCAATTTATGGAAAACCTGACGGACGGCTGCCTGAAAGCCGCAAAGCCCGTGGAGGAAGGCGCGCGGGTGGGCGTCCGAACGTCCATGGCCCAATTGCCCATGGAGCAGGTTTTCGTGTTCGACCGGGACAAGTTTGAGCAGAATTTGGGAAAAGAGGCGGAAACCGATGATTGAAAAGCAGATCACCGTCCGGACGGGCGATAAGGCGCAGTTTAACAACCTCACCAGCTATTGCGTGGGCACCGGCAGGCTGGATTTGGCCATGCAAAAGGAATACCAGGATCAGCTTGCGGCCGTGCAGAAGCTGTGCCATTTTTCCCACATTCGTGGCCACGGCCTGTTCAGCGACCAGATGGGCATTTATCAGGAGCACCGGGATTTTCAGGGCAATCTGCTCTACAAAGAATACTGCTTCACCTACCTGGACCGGGTGATGGACGCTTATCTGGAAAACGGCCTGGAACCCTTCCTGGAACTGGGCTTCATGCCGGAAAAGTTGGCTGCCGGGGAGCAGACGATTTTCTATTGGAAGGGCCACACCACCCCGCCCCGGGATATGAAGGAATGGACCGATCTGGTCAAGGCCACCCTGACCCATTTAGCGAAGCGGTACGGAAAAGAACGGGCGGAAAGCTGGCCCTGCGAAATCTGGAACGAGCCCAACCTGCCCGGCTTCTGGGAAAACGCCGATAAGGCCAAATATTTGGAGCTGTACAAGGCCACAGTGCTGGCGGTGAAGGAAGCGCTGCCCAATATGCGGGTAGGCGGCCCCGCCATCTGCGGCGGCGAGGGCAGCCAGCAGTGGATCGCCGACTTCCTCACCTTCTGCCGGGACGAACAGCTTCCCGTGGATTTCGTCACACGCCACGCCTACATGGGCCAAACCCCGGAGCGCAAAGGCCGCTACCTGTACCATACCATGAGCAGGCCGGAGGATTTGATGGCCGAAATGCGGGAATCCCGGCGCATCATCGCTTCCTTCCCGGAATTCAAAAACATTCCCATGTATATTACCGAATTCAACACCAGCTACAACCCCTTCTGCCCCATTCACGATACCAATTACAACGCCGCCCTGTGCGCCGGGCTGCTGGCCCAGCTGGGCGACGTGGCGGCGGGCTACAGCTATTGGACGTTCGGGGACGTATTCGAGGAGCAGGGAATCCCCTCCCGCCCCTTCCACGGCGGCTTCGGCCTGATGGCCAACGGCCTGATCCCCAAGCCCACCCTGTGGGCCTTCGCGTTCTTCGCCGGATTGCAGGGGGAAGCGGCCTACCGGGACGATTCCGCCCTGATCCTGAAAACGGCGGACGGCGGCTTTGACGCGGTGCTGTGGAACCTGGACGGAGAAGAAAAGCGCTTCGACCTGACCCTGCCCCTTTCCGGCCGCGCCGCGGCGATGGTGGAACGGGTGGACGAAAATTGCTGCAATCCCCTCAAATGCTGGCACGATATGGGCGAACCGGCGGATCTGACCGAAGCGCAGCTTGCGTTTCTGCGCGGCGCGGCCCAGCCCGCGCGGGAAACCCTGACGCCCGAAGACGCGGAGGGCGGCAAGCGCCTTTCCCTGACCCTGGGCAAAAACGCGGTGGTGCACGTGCGCATCGTGCCTGTGGGCGAGGAAACATCCGACTTCGGATACGATTATTCTTACTATTGCAAATAAGGCGGAGCTCGTTTCCCGATTTCAAAGAGTAAGGAGAATGTAAGGCATGAGTACATGGAAAGACCGTCCTGCCTGGCTGCGGGTGCTGCCCCAGCCCATTCCGGCGGAGGCCAATACGCCCGCGGCGGTGGCGGAAATCGAAGCCGCTTCCTATTTCGGCGGAAAGAAAGAAAAAGCTGCTTTCCGGCGGGAAGAAGGGATGGGCGAAGCCTATGAAATCGCCAAAACCGCCTCCGGCTATACCGTCCGGGGCGAGGGCGCGGGCCTGCTCTACGGCGTGTACGCCCTGATTTTCGCCCTGGAAACGGGGGCCGCTCTCCCCTGCGGCGTTCAGAAGCCCTATTATCCCCTGCGTATGCTCGAATGCTGGGACAACATGAGCGGCGACGTCGAGCGGGGCTACGCGGGCCGTTCCCTTTGGTTCGAGGGCGGCAAATTCTCCTATGACCCCGCCCGCATCCGGCAGCTGGGGCGCATGCTGGGCAGCGTGGGCGTCAACGTGCTGTGCCTGAACAACGTAAACGTGCATCAGCCCGCCCAGCATCTGATCGAAGATTTCCTTGCCGACGTTCGCGATTTCGCCGCCCTGCTCCGGCCCTTCGGCGTGCGGCTGATGCTGTCCATCGACTTTTCCCAGCCCATCAAGGACGTGGGCACCGCCGATCCCCTGGATGAACGGGTGCAGGCCTGGTGGGCGGACGCGGCCAAGCGGGTCTGGGCCGCGGTGCCCGATTTGGCGGGCTTCCTGGTCAAGGCCGACAGCGAACACCGCCCCGGCCCCAACGCCTACAACCGCACCCACGCGGAGGGTGCCAACATGCTGGCCCGGGCCATCCGCCCCTTCGGCGGCAAATTGGTTTGGCGCGCCTTTGTGTACAACTGCATGCAGGACTGGCGGGATACGAAAACCGACCGTCCCCGCGCCGCCTACGACCTGTACACGCCTTTGGACGGGGCCTTTGACGAAAACGTGATTTTGCAGATAAAGCACGGCCCCTTCGATTTCCAGGTGCGGGAGCCCTTGTCTCCCCTGCTGCTGGGCATGGAGCGCACGGCCCTGGCCATCGAATACCAGCTTGCCCAGGAATACACCGGCCAGCAGATCGACCTGTACGCCATGCCGCCCCTGTGGCGGGAAATTTTCGATCAGATGGGCAAGGAGAGGGTGTCCGCCGTGGCGGCGGTGAGCAACTTAGGCCGGGACGATAACTGGACGGGCCATCCCTTCGCCGCCCTGAACCTGTTCGCCTACGGCCTGTTCGCCTGGAACCCGGACAGCGACCCGGAAACGGTGATCCGGCAATGGGCCCTGCTCACCTACGCCCTGCCGGAGGATCAAACCGCCCTTTTGACGAACCTGCTGCTTGGCAGCCGCGCCGTGTATGAAAAGTACACCGCCAATCTGGGCCTGGGCTGGATGATTACCCCCAACAGCCACTACGGCCCCAACCCCTACGGCTACGAATTCCAGGCCTGGGGCACCTACACCCGGGCCGACCGAAACGCCGTTGGCATCGACCGCAGCGAAAAAGGCACGGGCTACGTGAGCCAGTATCCCCCGGCCCTGAAAGCCCTGTACGCCACCCCCGAATCCTGCCCGGACAATCTGCTGCTGTTCTTCCACCGCCTGCCTTACGATTTTATTATGCGGGACGGCCGCACCCTGATCCAGCGCCTGTACGACGACCATTTCGAGGGCGTTAAGCAGGTACAGGCCATGGCGCGGGATCTGGAAAAGCTGAGTCTGCCCGAGCCTGACCGGCAGGAAACCCGCCGCCGCCGGCGCATGGAAGCGCAGCTGACCAACGCCCGGGAATGGTGCGATATTCTCAACACCTTCTTCCACCGCTTCTGCGGCGTGCCCGACGCCAAGGGAAGGAAAATCTACGATTGACGGCGGGCTATACTGGGGCCTCCCCGGCTAATCCCAATTTCTCATTCATGCGTGAGCCGTGCTGACAGCGCCAGGGCGATCGCTTATTGTGATATTGTGAACAATTTATAGTTGAAATTCATTTTTTTAGTATTAGCGCAATAATGATACCTCAGGAGAATTGTTTTTTCGTATCCTTATATACGCCTTTCTCGGAAGGGGGTCTGGGGGAAACCGCTCTTTGGGCACCAAAGAGCGGTTTCCCCCAGTAAACATTTTTCGTAAGCGATTGCCCTGCTGACAGCGCCTTTCGGGCTTGTACACCGCGCCGGTTTTTGCTATAATGACTTCCGCAGCCTGTATTGATTGAACGAGGTGAATTGATTTATGAAGCTATGGGGCGGACGGTTTCAGAAGGAAACCAACCAGATGGTGGACGATTTTCATTCCTCCATTTCCTTTGACAAGCGGCTTTTTGCCCAGGACATCAAGGGCAGCATGGCCCACGCG
>CACWWM010000106.1 GCA_902764565.1 uncultured Eubacteriales bacterium | reverse complement strand
GGGGTCGTCCGTGGTGCAGATGGTGTCCACATTGCTCATCATAATGAGGCCCCGGCTGGAATAGCCCTTCTGGTGCAGCTTTTCGTTGGCGATCTTCCACACCTCGGGGGCCGTGTCCTTGTTCAGGATGCCGTCGTAGCCGAAGAAGCGGCGCAGCTCCAGGTGGCTCCAATGGTGCAGGGGGTTGCCGATGGCCTTGCCCAGCACTTCGGCGTATTTCAGGAACTTATCGTAATCAGACGCGTCGCCGGTCACGTACTTTTCCGGCACGCCAGCGCTGCGCATCAAGCGCCACTTGTAGTGATCGCCGCCCAGCCAGACCTGGGTGATGTTCTCATACCGGATATCCTCGTAGATCTCCTTGGGGCTCAAATGGCAGTGGTAGTCCATGATGGGGCACTTTTCCGCCGCTTCGTGGTACAGCACGCGGGCGGTTTCCGTATTCAGCAGAAAATCCTGATCCAAGAACGCCTTCATGATTCTTTCTCCTTCCCTTTGGGCTCCCTGGGGAAAACCCTTCGACAAAAAGTATAGCACACTGAGCAGAAGATTTCAACGAATAGCGGCAGGGCGGCCCAAAGTTTCCCGCCCGTCTTAAAGCGCCCGGTAAATCTCCATCATGGCTTTCGCGTCCTCGGCCATGGTGCCCTTGCATTCGCAGATGATCCGGGGCGCGTACCCTCTTTGTTTCAGCAGCGGGGCCAGGTGCCGGAACCGGGGGCCGTAGGCTTCCTCGGCAAAGGTGCGGTGGCGCTTTTCCCCGGCGGCGGTATATTCGATGGTGGAAAAATGAACGTGCATTTCCCTGGCGCGCGCAAGTCCCAGCGTTTTTTCCATTTCGTCCAGCACGGCGGCGAAATCCTCCGGCCCGTTCAGCGCGCCCTGCCCCAGGGCGTGCAGGTGGGCAAAGTCAATGCAGGGGATCAGCCGTTCGTCCAGCAAGCAGAAAGAAAGCGTTTCTTTTAAATCGCCGATCTGGCTCACGCGCCCCATGGTTTCCGGGCACAGGTGAACGTGGGACAGGCCCAGGTCATCCAGGCGTTTGCAGGCTTCCACGATGCCCCGGCGGCAGTTGTCGATGGCTTCCGCCCGGTTCAGCTTCATCACCGCGCCCACATGCACCACCACCCGGTCGCCTCCCAAACGGTTGACCAGCCGGGCGCTGTCGGTGATGTAGCGGAAGGAGGCTTCCCGCTTTTCCGGATCGGGGTTGGCCAAATTGATGAAATACGGCGCGTGGGCGCTGACGGCGATATCGTTTTCCCGGGCGTACCCGGCAATTTTCTCCGCCATTTCCTCCGATAAGCCCACCCCGCGCCCAAAGGAATATTCATACGCGGAAAGGCCCATGCCCCGCAGCCAGCCCGGCGCCTGCCAGCTGGCTTTGTAGCCCTGGGCATAAAAGGATTCGGAATTGCCCGCCGGGCCGAAACGAATCATGCGTAACCTCCCTATGCACCGAAGCGCTTTTCGTCAGCAAAACTTACGGGACAGGGGGCTTCTTCTGCCCCCTGAACCCCTGAACCAAAGACCTTCGGCCTCTGGACACCAAGAAGCGAATTGACTTGGTTGAAAAAAACAAACAACGCCCGCCTGTTGCCGGGAGACACAAAAGACAGAAAGCTTCTGGCCCTCAGAAAGCCAAGGAACAATCCCCAGGGGAAAGCGAGCTTTCCCCCTGGGATTTTCCTGGCTTTCCCCGGATGCTTCGCATCCGGTCTGGTCGTTTCCAGCGACCGGGCCAGAAGTGCAATATCATCAAGCGCAGCCGCTTCTTCCAGGAAACAGTTGGACAATTACATTTCGCCGCGCCAGGCTGTTTCCAGTGCAGCGGGGTCCAGGGGCGTCACGCCCTTGGCGCGGGGTCTGGGGCCGCGGAGGCCCCAGCGTTCCCACTACCTGTTTACGGCTTTCCCCTTCCGTTGGCCCGGGCATACAGGGCCGTGCGGATCTCCCGCTCAAACAGGTCGGCGTTGGGCATGCCCTGCTTTCCGGCTTCCAGGGTATCCCGGATGGCCTGTTCCCGGTCGTAGGGCACGGTGACCATGACGATATCGAAGGGGGCAGGCTCCCGGCTGTCCGGCACGCCCCGCAGGATGGCATATTGGGCCATGGCCACGCCGAAGCCGTTGCCTACGCTGCCGGTATTGAACAGAATGCCGCTGGAGCCCAGCAGGCGCAGGCCCTGGCGGTGCACGTCGGCATAGCCCACCACCTGGTAGTCCGGCAGGAAATAGGGGGCCAGCAGCTCCGTCGGCTCGTGGATATAATAAGGCGCGGGCATGATGCTGCGGCCGTGGAACAGGCGGATTTTCCGGCCCGAAATAAAACATTCATGCTCATAGGGCCATTGCGTCAGGGCTTCCATGCGCTTTTCGCCCAGCTGATCGTAATAAAATTGATCGTGGGGAAACTGCTTTCTGCCGATGCCCTCGTCCCAATTGCCTTGCAGGATGAATTCGCAGCTTTCCGCCGCCCAGTCAAAGGTGCGGTCGCTGGAAGGGCCCTTGCCCACCACGTCCCCCAGGCACCAAATCCGGCGGATGCCCCGGGCGCGGATATCCCGGTCTACCGCCTCCGTGGCGGGCCAATTGCCGTGCAGGTCGGCCACCAGGGCGATTTCCGTCATCATGTACAGGCACCCACAAAAGCGTTGAACAGGGCCTGGGCTTCTGCGTACCGGTCACTCAGGGATTCGGGATGCCACTGCACGCCCAGCACGAATTTTTTGCCCGGCAGCTCCACGCCCTCGATCAGGCCGTCGGCTGCGCGGGCGATGACCCGCAAGCCTGCCCCGGGCGTTTTGACGGCCTGATGATGGCGGCTGTTCACCTGAAATTTTGTCAGGCCCGTGATCTTATGCAGCAGGGAGCCTTCCTCCACGATCATATCATGCACCTTGTCCCGGGGCGTGCTGTACTGGGGATGCTTGAGTTCGGGGCTGAATTGGGTGGCGATATCCTGGTACATGTTGCCGCCTAAAACGCAGGAAAGCACCTGATGCCCCCGGCAAATGGCCAGAATGGGCAAATCCATATCCAGCGCCAGACGGCACAGAGGGAATTCAAACCGATCCCGGCGGGGGGCGGTTTCCCCGCAGCAGGGCAGCTTTTCTTCCCCGTACATATCCGGGCCCACGTCGTCCCCGCCGGTGAGCAGCAGGCCGTCCACCCGGCCCAGCATTTCCCGCATGACGGCTTCATCCTCCGTCAGGGGCAGCAGCATGGGCAGCGCCCCCGCCCGGAACACCGCGTCCATATAATCCTGATTCACAGTCATATTCCCTTTCTCAGTCAGAGAAGGGGTCACGCCAATCAAAACCATAAGCTCTCCTCCTTTGATTCCGGCTCCCATGATAGCCCCCGCGGGCAAAAAAGTCAAGGCGAAGAAAAACCCCCGCGACGGAAACCGCGGAGGTTTGAAAATCACAGCACCTTATTCAAAAAATCTTTCGTCCGCTGCTGGGTGGGATGGGAGAAAATTTCTTCAGGGGTGCCTTCCTCCACGATCTGGCCCGCGTCCATAAACAGCACCCGGTCGGCCACCTCCCGAGCGAAGCCCATTTCGTGGGTGACCACCACCATGGTCATGCCCTCCTGGGCCAGGCGCTTCATCACGTCCAGCACCTCCCCCACCATTTCGGGGTCAAGCGCAGAAGTAGGTTCGTCAAAGAGCATGACCTCCGGCTCCATGCACAGGGCGCGCACGATGGCGATGCGCTGCTTCTGGCCGCCGGAAAGCTGGCTGGGGTAAGCCCCGGCGCGGTCGGCCAGGTTGACCCGTTTGAGCATGGCCATGGCCTTTTCTTCCGCTTCTTTCCTGCTCTTTTTCAGCAGCTTCATGGGGGCCAGGGTCATGTTCCGCAGCACGGTCATGTGGGGGAACAGGTTAAAGTGCTGGAACACCATGCCCATTTTCTGCCGGTGGATGTTGATGTTCACTTTGGGATCGGTAATATCCACACCCTCGAAGGTGATGGTGCCCGCCGTGGGCATTTCCAGCAGGTTCAGGCACCGCAGGAAGGTGGATTTGCCGCTGCCGCTGGGGCCGATCACCACCACCACTTCGCCCTTGTGAATGTCGGCGCTGACGCCCCGCAGGGCTTTCAGCTCGCCGCCCTTGAAATGCTTCTGCAAATCCTTAACGGAAATGATGATATCAGTGGTCACTGCTGCGCAGCCTCCTTTCCAGCTTGCCTACCAGCCAGGTGAAGAACATGACCATCACCAGATAAATGGCGGCCACGGCCAGCAGCGGCATAAAGGCGGAATAGGTGACGCCGCGGATAATGTCGCCGCCCTTGGTCAGATCCTTCACCGCCACGTAACCGGCCACGGAGGTTTCCTTGAGCAGCACGATAAATTCGTTCGCCAGGGCGGGCAGCACGTTTTTCATGGTTTGAGGAATGATCACATACCACATGGTTTTCATGTAATCAAAGCCCAGGGAGCGCCCCGCCTCCATCTGGCCCTTGTCGATGCTCATGATGCCGCCCCGGATGATTTCGGCCACGTAAGCGCCGGAGTTGATGCCGAAGGACAGGGTGGCCACCATGACGCCGTCGCGGCTGGAAGCCAAAATGATGTAGTAAGCGATCATCAGCTGGATCACCACGGGGGTGCCGCGGATGACGGTCAGGTATACGTTGCAGATGCTGTTGAGCAGATGCATCACCGTCCGCCCCAGCCCCTTGCGCATGGTCTCCTGGGTCTGATCCCAGGTGGAGCGCACCATGGCTACCAGCACGCCGATCACGATGCCCAGCGCCACAGCCCCTAAGGTGATGGACAGGGTAACGCCCAGGCCGTTCCACAGATACTGCCAGCGGTCGTCGTCCAGGAAATTCAGCTTGAAATCCGCCGCGATGGCCGAAAGCTGCTTGCCCGGCGTCACTTTTTCCGCCATGACCGCCACCAGCGCGGTCAGGTCTTCGTCGGAAGCGCCCGCGGGCAGCGTGGCCTGCACCACGATGCGCAGATCGTCATAGGGCGACGCCATATAAAACAGCGCCGTGCGGCCTTCTTCCCCATCACGGAAAAGCAGAACGCCCGATTGTCCGGCAATTTCCGTTTCCTTGCCCTGGTTCAGATCGGTGATCCTGCTCGCCGCCTGGCCGAAAACCAGCAGAGTGCCCGGCTGCTTTTCCGCGTCCTTGCCTTGGTACATAAAAAAGGTGGTGACGGCGTCGCCGTCCGTATCCGGGGCGTTTTTTACGGCGGTGAAATTCTTCGGCAGGTTCACGTCCGCCAGCTTCACATAAGCGGCGCTGTCCTCCTGGGCGATCAGCCAGGTGGACTTGGCGCCGGACACCTTGCCGTTTTCGATTTTCAGCACGTCCGCGTGATAGAACACGGCGAAATAGCACGCCGCCGCTGCGACGGCCAGCACGGCCAGCACCGCGCAGATTTTGATCCAAAGGGGCCCTTTTTTCTTCATGTTTCTCCGTCCTCTGATGAAATAAAGCAATAGGGGGCGATTGCTCGCTCCCTATTGGCTGAAAGGGAAAGCCTGAATTATTCGGCGGGAATGTACTTCGCCACGATAGCGGCCACGGTGCCGTCCGCGATCAGTTCTTCCAGCGCGGCGTTGATCTTCTCCAGCAGCTCGGTATTTTCCAGGGCAATGGCGATGGCGTAGTCTTCCACGGCGTACTGGGTGTCCAGCAGCACCAGACCGTCGTTGGCTTCCACGAAAGCCTTGGCGGGGTTGTTGTCAATGATCACGCAGTCCACCTTGTCGGCCAGCAGGGCGGCCACGGCGTCCGCGCCCACCTTGTACTTGAGCACGTTTTCATCACCGAAATCGTCGGAGCAGTAGATGTCGCCAGTGGTGGATTCCTGCACGCCGATCTTGTAGGAAGCGCCTTCCGCGTACAGATCGTCAACGGAAGCGATGGGAGAGCCTTCCTTCACGATGATGGCCTGGATGCCGGTGGCGTAGGAGGTGGAGAAGTTCACGCTCTGCAGGCGTTCCTCGGTCACGGTCATGCCGGCCATGCCAATGGACACCTTGCCGGTGGTCACAGCGGTGATGATGGCACCGAAGTCCATATCGTCAATCACCAGTTCCATGCCCAGCTTTTCGGCGATGGCGGCGGCGATTTCAGCGTCGATGCCCACGATCACGCCGTCTTCATAATATTCATAGGGAGGGAACGCGGCGTTGGTGCCCATGATCAGCTTGTCTTCCGCGAAAGCGGACAGGGCGGGAACCATCATGCAAAGAGCCAATACCAAAGCGAGAATCTTCTTCATAAATCTTTCCTCCTGACAAATTGTGTTCTCTTGATCTGCGTTCCTTTCAGGGAACGGGTGCAGTATACCACACAGGAAAACGTCTGTCAAGAGGAAATTTGAATTTTTATTCAAAAATTTTTGAGAAAATCCCATTATAAGCTGATATTTATTCATGAAATTCATGTTTTTGTGCATATATGTAAAATCGCAGGAAATCAGCGACCGCAAACAGACGCGCTTTACACAGGCGGGAAAGCTATGATACAATAATGAGGAAATCAGCCGCAGACTGGTTGTCCGTCCAGCCGGGCCGCGAGCAGCGTGCATGGCTGGCATGATGATACAATAAGGTCATATAAAAACAGGGGGTGGGCCGATGGGCGGCAAGCTGATCGTGATCATGGGCACCAATGCTTCGGGCAAAAGCGGCCTGGGGGTGGAGCTGGCGCTCCGGTACGGCGGGGAGATCGTTTCCGCCGATTCCCGGCAGGTGTTCCGGGGCCTGGATCTGGGCAGCGGCAAAATCACGCCGGAAGAAACCAAGGGCGTGCCCCATCACCTGATCGACGTATGCCAGCCGGGGGATTTTTTCTCCATGGCGGATTTTCAGCGCCTGGCCTATGAAGCCATCGACGGCATTCTGGCCCGCGGCAGGCTCCCCTTCCTGGTGGGCGGCACCGGCCTGTATGTGGATTCGGTAGCGGACGGTTACGAATTATCCGATATTGAGCCTGATCTCGCCCTCCGCGCCCATCTGGAAACCTTCGAGACCCCGGCGCTGTATGACATGCTCAAAGAAAAGCTTCCGGACACGAACATCGACCCTAAGAACCGCAACCGCGTCATGCGCGCCCTGGAACGCTTGGCGGCGGACGATTACCACCCCGGCAAACGCAGTCCCCGCTATGAAGTCCTGAAATTGGGCGTCACCTGGCCCCGGGAAACCCTGAAAGCCCGCATCGACGAGCGCCTGGAACGGCGGCTGAACCAGGGCATGGCGGACGAGGTGCGCGGCCTCCTGGACGCGGGCGTCAGCACCGAGTTTTTGATGAAGCTGGGCCTGGAATACCGCTATCTTACCCGCTATCTGCTGGGCGAAATCACTTATGACCAAATGGTGCTGGAATTGGGCAACGCTATCAAAAAATTCGCCAAGCGCCAAATGACCTGGTTCCGCCGGGAGGAAAACCTCCATTGGCTGGATATGGCAAGCGACCCCGTGACGCAGGCGGCGGAGCTGATCGACGCTTTTCTGGCGGAGTAGAGAGACCTATGGGGGCGTCTTCAGCCCCCATCCCCCCGAACCAGGGGGTGACCCCCTGGACCCACACTCAGGTCGGTATTACCGCTCCTGGGCGGGCGGCTTTGCCGCCCACAGTGGAAAAACGAGGATATGACCAGGAAAAAGCTCGCTTTTTCCATGGCATATACCTCGTTTTTCTTTGCCCAGGAGCTTGCTGTTTATCTTTTCCAAACTGGCGCATATCGTTTGTTTTTATGCGTTTGCCAATCGCCGGGCGGGGTGCAGGGGGCGAAGTCCCCTGCCGCGGGGTTTCAGGGGCTGCGGAGGCCCCTGAGGTCTACCCCAGCAGCTTTTCCGCCTGTTCCCTGGCAGCGCGCATGGCGGTGGGCAGAGGCAGGGCGCGCATTTCGTCGAGGGTGACGAAGCGGCCCTCCCGGCA
>CACWWM010000105.1 GCA_902764565.1 uncultured Eubacteriales bacterium | reverse complement strand
ATTCAGTGAACAGGCCTTTGGGAGCCGGGCCGCAGCGGGCGGCAGCGGAAAAAGCATGAATTCCGCGGGACAGACATAGACTGTTTTGCTCCCGCGTTTTTTGCGTTAAGTTTTTCTGGAAGGAGATGAGCCTATGGAAAACGCAGCGAAGGTTGCCATGCGCGTTTCCAAACTGACCATCTTATGGAATACGGCCCTGTCCGCCGTGAAGCTGCTGGCGGGGCTGCTGGCCCGTTCCGGGGCCATGGTGTCCGACGCGGTGCATTCCATGTCGGACGTATTCAGCACCATCATCGTGATGTTCGGCGTGCGGGCGGCGGAAAAGGATTCCGACAAGGAACACCCCTTCGGCCACGAGCGCATGGAGTGCGTGGCGGCCATCGTGCTGGCGGTGGTGCTGCTGATCACCGGGCTGATGATCGGGTACGAGGGAATCATGAAGATCATGTCCGCCGATGCGGAGGCCCTGGAGGCCCCCGGCGTGCTGGCCCTGATCGCCGCCGTCGTATCCATCGCGGTGAAGGAGGGCATGTACCGCTACACCATGAAGGCCGCCAAGGCCATCGACTCCAACGCCCTGAAAGCCGACGCCTGGCATCACCGGTCGGACGCCTTGAGCTCCATCGGCGCGCTCGTCGGTATTGCCGGAGCGCGGATGGGCCTGCCGGTGCTGGACCCCATCGCCAGCGTAGGCATCTGCCTGTTCATCGGCAAGGCGGCTTACGACATTTTCCGGGACGCCATCGAAAAAATGGTGGACCGGAGCTGCGACGCGGAAACGGAAAAGGCCCTGCGGGACTGCGCCATGGGCCATCCGGGCATTCAGGCCGTGGATCGGCTCATGACCCGGCAGTTCGGCAATCGGGCGTATGTGGAAATGGAGATTTCCGTGGATGGAAGCCTGCCCCTGAACGAAGCCCACGCCATCGCCGAACAGGTGCACGACGACATCGAAAAGCAGTTCCCCAAGGTGAAGCACATCATGATTCACGAAAACCCGGTAGAGGAACAAAGGAAACCGTCAGCAGAAACCAGACAATCGTGAAAGAATCCTTTTCCTGTAAGAAACGGTTCGGAAGAACGCGCTCTGACCGTACTTTACGGCTTTCCCGGAAAGGAGTGTGGGGGAAACCGCTCTTTGGCCTCCAAAGAGCGGTTTCCCCCACATGCATTTTTTATTCGATTCTGAAAGCCGGGGCAATGGGATTGCTGCCTGCCAGGATTTCCGGCAGATGGACGAGCAATCCGCCGTCTGTGCGCTCAAAGGGCAGGGATGCTTCCAGGCCCAGCAGGGTGAGCTTGCGTGCCCCATGGGGCCAGGGAATCAGCAGGTCGGCGGGCAGCTTTTCCCCGACCGGCAGGCGCAGGAGGGCGTAATGGGTATTGCCCTTGCGGGTGAAGGCCACGGGGCCCTGTTCGTTGGGGTCAGCCAGCCGGGTTCCGTAAATGGCTTCCCCGTTGTCACGCAGCCAAGCGCCCAGGCCGTCCACCGCTTTGACGGCGGGCTCGGGCAGCCGTCCGTCGGGCTGGGGGGCGATGTTCAGGGCCAGGTTGCCGCCCCGGCATACCACGTCGATCAGCAGGTGCACAAGCTGGCGGGGCGTTTTGTACTGTTCGTCGAAGCGGTAGGAGAAGGCCGTGCCCACGGTGACGCAGCTTTCCCACGGCACGCGGATGGGGCCGGTGGGCACGCTTTGCTCGGGGGTGATGTAGTTTTCATTGGGGCCGCCGATGGTGCGGTCGGCGCTGAGCAGGCCGGGACGGATCTTCCGGGCTTCCGCCATGAATTCGGACAGGCGGATGTCCTGGCCGTTCTGGGGGCCCACCTGGCCGCCGTCCAGCCACAGGACTTCAATGGGGCCCAAATCCCGCACCAGCTCCATGAGCTGATTGTGCGTGAACTGAACGAATTTTTCCCAAACCTCGGGATGGGCCTTGGGGTCGTAGGTGGGATTGCGGTTATAGGCCACGGGTTTTTCCATGCCTTCCGCCCAGTACCAGGGGCAGTGCCAGTCCGGCTTGGAAAAGTACGGAGCGATGGCAATGCCCCGGGCGCGGAACGCGTCGAACACCGCTTTGGCGATGTTGGCATACTTGTGGGTGTGGAAGGGGCAGTCTGCGTCCGTCACCTTGTAATCGGTATACTTGGTATCGTACATGCAGAAGCCGTCGTGGTGCTTGGTGGTGAAGATCAGGTATTTGAAGCCGTTCCGCGCGGCCACGTCCGCCCATTTTTCGGGCTGGAGGCGCACGGGATTGAAGCTCTTTTTCAGCCCTTCATACTGGGCGCGGAAGGCTTTCCCGTCGGTTTCCCAGTCGATGCCGCCCCGGCTCCATTCGGCGTCGCCGTCGGACAGGGGCCAGGATTCGCAGATGCCCAGCTCGGAGTAAATGCCGAAGTGCATCATCAGGCCCAGCTTCTGATCCTGAAACCATTCCAGCTTTTCCTGCACCAGCGGGTCGGTGGGGCGAACGTATTCGTCCTCCCGGCTGCATCCGTGCATACCGTTGATGATCGCGTCTGCCATAGTCAAACACCCTCTCACAATGTATTTCTAAAGGAAATCCGCGCTTTTATGGCTTTCCCGGAAAACTCACATCACGGGTTTGCCTTGGCGTACTGTGCCAGCATGCCGCCTAAATCATTCGCCATGAGATCGACAGTTTCCTCCACGGACAGATCGCTTTCCAGCATATCGGAAATATCGTTGATGATGCCGTAGTAGAAATCGGCGGAGGGGCCCACGGTAACGCTGCGCATGGTGTCCGGGGTTTCCAGAAGCTGGTTCAGGCCCACCTGATATACGGGGTATTCGGCGATCAGGGCCTGCCAGGTTTCGCTTTCCTGGGCTTCCTTGTTGGCGGGCAGATAGCCGGTGCCAGCGGCGAAGTCCGCCTGCACGGAAGCGCTCGTCAGGTACTGCACGAAGGCCCATGCCGCTTCCTTGCGGGCGTCGCCGTGATCGAACATCACCAGGCAGCTGCCGGACACGGTGGCGCCGGAGGCGGAGGAATCGCTTACCTTCAGATAGGGGGCGATGCCCAGCTCGAAGCGTCCGTCGATCTTGGCCATCATGTTGGCTACCTTGGAGGAAGAATCGGTCATAATCAACTGCCGTCCGGCCACGAATTCGTCCCCGGAGCCGTTTTTATTGGCCAGCGCGCCGGAAGCGTAGAGGGCTTTCCACGCGGTGAGGAATTCGGCCAGCGCGCCGTTTTCGATGCAGGAAAGCTCTGTGGCGCTGCCTTCGGTGCCGTTATGGTTGTTCACCAGATCGCTGCCCAGCTGGCCCAGCCAGTTGGCCAGGGTGGGGGTGTTGGGAATGGCGGCGTACACGGTCACGCCGTCCGCGTTCAGGGCGGCCAGGGCGCCCACGTCGGTCAGGGTCTTGGGGGCGGCAAAACCCGCCGCATCCAGGGCCGTTTTGTTGTAATAGGTCACGGTGGTGGAGGTGGCGAAGGGCAGGCCCAGCTGCGCGCCCTTGAGCTGCCAGTTGGCCATGGCGGGGGCCAGCATGGAGGACAGGTCGGTTTCCGGATGGTCGATCAGCGCCTGATCCACGGTATAGGCCGTTTCGGCGGAAGAAAAGCTCACCTTGCCGGTGGCGTCCAGCTGCATCACGTCGGGCAGGGTGTCAAACTGTTTGGCGGTCAGGATGCCGTTCATTTTGCTTACGGAATCGGCATAAGCGCCCTGGAAAACGGCTTCCACCTGGATGCCTTTTTCTTTGCCCACGGTGTCGTTAAAGTCCTTCACATACTTTTCCACCAGCGCGCCCGCCGCTTCGGACGCGGAATGCCAGAACACGATGCGGACGGGCTCTTCCGCCAGGGCGCAGCCGGAAAGGCTCAGCAGCAGGGATAAGGTCAGGAACAGGGCAGTTAATTTTTTCATGGTGGGTTCCTCCTTCAAGATCAACATTTTAAATTGAAAAGTGGAAAGTAAAAATATATTTGGGTTTATGGCTTTCGCGCGATAAGCCACGATCCAGATCTTCACTTTTCACTTTTTTTCTTTTCACTTTCCTATCCCACGATGGCCCCGCCGCTCATGGTGCGGGTGATGGCTTTGCGCAGGAACAGGAACAGCAGCACGGCGGGGATCAGGGCCACGGCGGCCCCGGCCAGCACCGTTTCGTAATTGGTGCCCTCCAGGGTGGTGAGCATGGTAATGCCGATCTGCACGGTGCGCATTTCGTTGGTATTGGTCACCAGCAGCGGCCACAGGTAGGCGTTCCATTGAATCACGAACGCCTGCAAAAACAGGGTCAGCAGCAGGGGCATACTCATGGGCGTTAAGATGAAAGCGATAAAGCGCACGTCGCCGCAGCCGTCCATCTGCGCCGCTTCCCGGATGGGCTTGGGGGAGGAAAGAAAGTGCTGCCGCAGCATGAACATCTGGCTCGCGCCCACGAAGGACACGATGCCGATGCCAAGATACGTGTCCAGCAGGCCCAAATGGGAAACCGTCTGGTAATTGGTGATGGTCAGGGTATCCGGCGGCAGCATCATGGTGCCCAGCAGCAGGAAAAACAATGCTTTTTTTCCGGCGAAATCAAAGTATACAAAGGCGTAAGCGGCCAGCAGGGCGATCGCCAGCTTGATGACCGTGCTGAACACGGACACCACCAGGGTGTTCCAGAAATACCGCAGCATGGGCAGCTGGGTGAACACCGTTTCAAAGTTTTTGAGATACCCAAAGCTGCGGGGAAGCACCGTGGGGGGCCAGGCCACGAACTCCGCCGGGCTTTTGAAAGCACCCATGAGGCCATAGAACAGGGGGAACAGCACAAGACACCCAAGACACACCGCCAGCGCCCCCAGGGTCCATTCTCCTTTCTTGCTTTTCATTGGTAATGCACCTTCCTTTTTTCCATCCCGAACAGCAGCAGGGAAAACAGCAGCGTCAGGGCGAAGGCTGCCATGCTCACCGCCGCGGCTAAGCTGTAATTGGAGGAAGCGTAGCCGGAGGTGTACATGAGGTAAATCAGCGTCGTGGTGGAGCGGGAAGGGCCGCCCTGCGTGAGGATCAGGATGGGGCCGTTGGTCATCATGGCCTGGATCATGTTGGTGCATACCACGTACAGCACGGTGGGTGAAATCAGGGGAAGCTGAATCCGGATCAGGGTGCGGAATTTACCCGCCCCGTCCAGGGCCGCGCTGCCAAGCATGTCGGGCGGCAGCGAACGGAAGGCGGACAGGAACAAAAGGAAGTTGAACCCAATGCCCATCCAGATCGTCAAAAGCAGGATGCCGCTCATGGCGGTGTGCCGATCCTCGTACCAGCCGATATCCAGCCCCAAGGCGTAATTCAGCCAGCCCACGGAGGGATTCAGCAGCACCTTGAAAATCAGGGAAATGGACGCCATGGACACCACCATGGGCAGGGAAAACATGGTTTCATAAACGCTGTGCAGGGGATGGGGACGGCTGCACAGCCAGGCAAGGCCCAGGGTGATCACCACGGTGATCGGCACGTTGATCGCCATGAGCTTCACGGTGTTTTCCAGGGCGATGGAAAATTCCCGCCGGGAAAAGAGGTAAGCAAAATTGTCAAATCCCGCGAAGCCCGTGATTTCTCCCCGGAAATTCACCGTGCTCACGCTTTGCAGGCAGGTTTTCAAAAAGGGATAATAAACGAAACCCACCGCAAACACCAGCATGGGCAGCAGGAACAGGTAGGGCTTCACGGAAAACCTGCGCCGGGGAGCAATCGTTCGAGACAAGAAAAAACCTCCTGAAAGAGACTTCAGGAGGGGAAACGCACGCAAAGCGCATGGCTCTTCTTCCATCCAGACTATACTGTCGGCTCCGGAATCTCACCGGATCGGCCTTTCGGCTCGCGGGCTTTACCGCCGGTAGGGAATCGCACCCTGCCCTGAAGAACTCTTGCTGTTCAATTCGGGTACATTATATGCCGGTCGGCCGCCCCTGTCAATACCCAAATTCAGGAAATATCCAATGTAAAATTGCGCGAATATTTCAAAAATATGTAGAAATGATGAAGAAAATACTGTATAATGTCGAAAGAGCTGAAAGGAGGCGAAACGCCGTGGCAATGCCCAATCCTTATTCAACCAACGGACGCCGGGAGCATCGAAGGCGTTCCCGCTTTCGGATTTGGAATCGCTTTGTGCTGGCGGTGGGCTATCTCGCCCTGGCTTACGGCCTGGTGCGGGGCGTGATTTATCTGCTGGTGCTGGCGAAAGATTGGCTGTGACGCATATGATAGAAAGAGAAGAAAGAAGAACAAGAAAAAAACGGCGCGCGCCCCGGCTGCTGCGGCGGCTGGGCGCCATCGTGGCGCTGGCCCTGGCGATCACGCTGGCGAACGTGTTTTCGCCCATCATGAAGAACTGGTTTTCGGGCCTGCTGCCCAAGGTGGATTATAACAGCGCCGCGGAACGGCTGACCCATGAAATGGTAAAAGCGGGGGAGCTGATCGCCGTGCGCCATACGGATACCGGCGTCATGACCGGCTCCATCGACGCCCTGTTCCTGGGCACGGTGAGCAGGGTATCGGCCCCGTATCAGTATGAAATCGGCCTGGGGATCAGGCTGGAGGATGTGAAGCTGACCCCGGAGGAAACGGAGCTTACCGTGACCGTGCCCAGGCCCCAGGTGCTTTACGATCATTTTCAGGTGACGGGGGACGTAAAGAACGACGATTTCTGGGGCCTTGCTTCCCAGCAGCGCTATCAGCAAATGCTGGACGAGCAGCAGGCGGCCTGTCGTCAGGCGTATCTGGACGATCCCCAATGCCTGGAGCAGGCCTGGGAAGCGGCCTGCGAACAGCTGGAAACCCTGTTCCGCCAATGGACGGGGGAGAATTTGCAGCTTCGCTTCCTGCGGGAAGGCGAATAAAGGCCGCCGCATGATACGCCAATGAAAGGGTGGATGCAATGAAGATTCTGAATATCCTGTGCGCTTTGCTGTTCAACGCAGATCTGGACGCTATCTCGATTCTGTGGAGCAGCCTGACCATCGTTGGCTTTTGGGGCATTTTCCACAAGTGCGGCGTGAAGGGGTGGTGGGCGCTGGTTCCCTTCGCCCGGGAATACAAGCTGGGCCTGTGCGCCGGGCGCGAATCGGAGGGCCGCGTGCTGGCTGTCGTGGACGTATTGATGAACGTGTGCAACGCCATCGTTTTGTTCCTGAATCCGGAAAGCTCCCTCTATCTGTTCCTCGGCACCGTGGCGTTCATCCTGCTGGTGATCCAGTTTATCTATATGGTGCGCGTGGAGCTGGGCCTGATCGAGGTGTTCGGGCAGAAAAAATGGTGGATCATTCCGTGGATGGTGCTGGACAATATCGTGGCGCCCCTGTGGGGCTTTTATAAGAAGTTCCAGCCCCTGTGGACCGTGGAGGACATCCAGAGCGAAGCGTCCAACTTCTTTTCCGGTTCCAAGGCCCAGGTGCTGGATCAGGGCCTGACGGTGAACCTGGAAGAACGCACTGCCACCGAATTTTTCAAAAAAACATATCTGCTGCGGGATATCCACATGTATATCCAGCCCGGCCATATGGTGCTGCTGCTGGGCGGCTCCGGCGCGGGC
>CACWWM010000104.1 GCA_902764565.1 uncultured Eubacteriales bacterium | reverse complement strand
CATTGAACGAGGTGAAACGTTTATGCGTTCCCTGCGAACCAGAATCACCCTGATGACTGTATGCGTGATCGTCATTGCCGTGGCGCTCGTGACGCTCCTCAGCGTGATTTTTATCCGGAATACGGAACAGCGCGAGTCCGATCAGCTGCTTTTGCTGCTGTGCGAAACCGGGGAAAGGAACCTGGACTATTATTTCAACAGCGTGCAGAAATCGGTGCGGAAGGTGGCATCCTTTGCGGAAGCCGATCTGGAAGGGCTGGAAACCGAGCAGCTTGAGCGCCACATGAAGCGCGTGGGCAAGTACTTCGATGAAATGGCTTCCAAAACCAACGGCGTGCTCACCTACTATTACCGCGTCGATCCGGCGGTGTCGGAAACGGTGAAGGGCTTCTGGTACACGGATCTGGACGGGGAAGGCTTTGTCCCGCATGAGGTGACGGACATCACCCTGTACGACACGGCGGACATCTCCAGGCTGGTGTGGTTCACCGTGCCCAAATATAACGGCCAACCCATCTGGCTGCCGCCCTATATCACCGACAATCTGGATATACGGGTGATTTCCTACAACGTGCCCATCTACTGGCGGGGCCAGTTCGTGGGCGTGGTGGGCATCGAGATCGACTATTCCACCATGGCGGAGCAGGTGGACAGCATCCGGCTGCACAGCAACGGCTACGCCTTTTTGAGCGACGCCCAGGGGAAGCTGTTCTATCATCCCCGGATCGACGTATCCCAGCTGACGGAAGAAACCATGCCCGCCGCGCCCGAGGGGATGCTGGATGAAAGCACGTTTATCCGCTACCGCTTCGAGGGCGTGGACAAGCTGGCGGCCTGGCTGCCGCTGAGCAACGGCATGCGCCTGAATATTACGGTGCCGGTGCGGGAAACGGAAGGCGACTGGCAGAGCCTGATCCTGAATATCCTGATCGTCGCCCTGGAAGCGCTGGCGGCGGCAAGCCTGTTTACCATGCTATATTCCAAGCGCATCACCAAGCCCCTGGAAGCGCTGACCGTAGCGGCGGAGCAGGCGGATAAGGGCAACTATGATTTCACCCTGAATTACAGCAAGGACGACGAGGTGGGCCGCCTCACCGCCACCTTTAAGCGCCTCAGCGACCACATGAAAGCCCATATTTCCGATTTGAACAAGCGGGTGTATGTGGACGCCCTTACCTCCGTTCGCAACAAGGGCGCCTATTCCACCTATCTGGAAGAAATGCAGAACCGCCTGGAGGCGGCGAACGGGCAGATGGCCTTCGCCGTGGGCGTGTTCGACTGCGACGATCTGAAAACCATCAACGATAAGTACGGCCATGAAAAGGGCGATTTGTACCTTAAAAACGCCAGCCGCCTGATCTGCCGCGTGTTCCAGCACAGCCCCGTTTTCCGCATCGGCGGGGACGAATTCTCCGTGATCCTGCAAAACGAGGACTTCCGGAACCGGGACGCGCTGGTGCGCCGGTTTGAAAAGGGCATGGCCGACGTCTGCGCCGCATCCGAAAACAAATGGGAGCAGGTGCATGTGGCGATGGGCATTGCCGTTTATGACCCCCGGAGCGACCATTTCGTGATCGACGTGGTGCGCCGGGCGGATAAGGTGATGTATGAAAATAAGCGCGTGCGGAAATCGGCGCGTAATGCGTGAACAGGGATGCACGGAGGCTGAACATGAACCGCATCAATCGGATTCTGAACAGGAGCGCGGCGCTGCTGCTGACACTGGTCATAGCGGCGGTGTTTTTCCCTGCCGCCCGCGCCGAGGACAGCGGGAAAATCGTTCGCGTAGGCTGGTATGAATCGCCCTTCAACAGCACGGACGAGCTGGGCAGGCGCTCCGGCTATTCCTACGAGTATCAGCAGAAGATCGCCGCTTATACCGGCTGGGTGTATGAGTATGTGGAGGGCGGCTGGCCGGTGCTCATGGAAATGCTGGCCGACGGCAGGATCGATTTGCTGAGCGACGTTTCCTTTACGGAGGAACGGACGGAAAGCATGCTCTATTCCTCCCTGCCCATGGGGGAGGAAGAATACTATCTGTTCATTTCACCCCGCAACGGGGAAATTACGAAAGAGGATTATTCCACCCTGAACGGAAAACGGGTGGGCGTGAACAAGGGCAGCGTGCAGGCCGGCCTTTTCCGCGAATGGGCGGCGTCCCACGGCGTGCGGGCGGAGCTGGTGGAGCTGACGGGCCAGGAGGCCGAGCATATCGCCCTGCTCAACCGCGGCGAAATCGACTTGTATTTGGCGGTGGAAGCCTGTGCGGACGCGGAACGCGCCGTGCCCGTGTGCAGGATCGGCGCTTCTGATTTCTACTTCGCGGTGAGCAAAGCCCGCCCGGAGCTTTTGACGGCGCTGAACGCCGCCATGAGCCGGATCCAGGAGGAGGACCCCTATTTCAACCAACGGCTGCACAACAAATATCTGCGCACTTCCAGCGCCAATCTTTTTCTGACTGCCGATGAAAAAGCCTGGCTCGCCGGGCACGGCCCCATTCGGGTGGGCTATCAGGACAACTATCTGGCGTTCTGCGCCCAGGATAAAAAAACGGGCGAGCTGACCGGCGCGCTGAAGGATTATTTGGAAGTGGCCGCGAATTGTTTAAAGAACGCACAACTGGAGTTTGCGCCCGTGGCCTTCCCCACCTCGGCGGCGGCTATCGAGGCCATGAAGAACGGAGAAATCGACTGTGTGTTTCCCGCCAACCTGACGGATTACGACGGGGAGCAGCAGGGCCTGTTCATGACCCCCGCCCTCATGCGAACGGATATGTCCGCCGTGATCCGCGCCGGGGAGCAGAAGAGCTTTTTCAAAAACGAACGGATCACCGTGGCCGTCAACGTGGGCAACCCCAACTACGATATGTTCCTGCTGGACCATTTCCCGGAGTGGCGCTCCATTTACTTTAAGGATACGCCGGAGTGTCTGCGGGCGGTGGCGGAAGGGCAGGCGGACTGTCTGCTCATCAGCAATTACCGGTATAACAACATCGCCGCCCAGTGCCAGCGGTATCGCCTCGTCACCCTGTCCACCGGCGTGGAAATGGACTATTGCTTCGCGGTCACGCGGGGAGAAACGGCGCTGTATTCCATCCTTTCCAAAATCACCGGCCTGGTGCCCGCCTCCACGGTCAACGCGGCGCTGACCAACTATTTTGCGGAAGACGCCAAAATGGGCCTTGCCGATCTGCTCAACCAGAACGCGGGCATCATCGCCACCGCGGCCGGGCTGGTGGTGCTGGTGATCCTGTTCCTGGTGTGGCGCGGCATGGAGGCGAAAAAGAAAGCCACCGCGGAACACCGGCTGATCACCGCCACGGAAATCGACGAGCTTTCCGGCCTGTACAGCAAGAATTATTTCTATAAATACGCGGAGCGGATGTACCGCGAGCATCCGGAAAAGCCCATGGACGCTATCGCCCTGAACATCGAGCGCTTCCATTCCCTGAACGCGCTGCACGGGCAGAGCTTCGGGGATCAGACCCTGCAGGTGCTGGGCAATGGGATTCTGACCTTCCTGAAAGGGCGGGAGGGCATTGCCAGCCGGGAAGAAGCGGATCATTTCACCATCTACTGTTCCCACCTGGAGGATTACCAGGCGCTGCTGGACAGCCTGCAGGGCGTACTGGACACCCTTTCCCCCAACACCAGCATCTGGCTGCGCATGGGCGTGATGCCATGGCAGAAGGACGTGGAGCCCGCGCAGCTGATCGATCAGGCCCGCGTCGCCTGCGGCATGGCGCGGGGGGATTACAAGGGGCGGCTGGTGATCTTTGACGATCAGGTGCGCGAACGGGAGGCTTTTGAACGGCGGCTGCTGAACGATCTGCGCCGTGCGGTGGAAACGCCGGAATTTGAAGTGTATTATCAGCCGAAATTCGACATTCAGGCCGATCCCCCGGTGCTGAAAAGCGCGGAGGCGCTGGTGCGCTGGCGGCATCCGGAGCTGGGCATGATCTCCCCGGGCGATTTTATCCCCCTGCTGGAACGCAGCGGCCAGATCGGCTCGGTGGACAGGATCGTTTGGGAGCAGGCGGCCCGGCAGGTGGCGGCCTGGAAGAAAAAATACGGGCGCACGCTTCCGGTTTCCGTCAATCTGTCCCGGGTGGATGTGATAGACCCGGCGCTGGAAAACACGCTGGATATGCTGATGGAAGAAAACGGGCTGACGGACGGCGATTTGAAGCTGGAAGTGACGGAGTCGGCCTGCACCGAAAACGTGAATCAGGTCATCGACGTGATCGAAAGGCTGCGGAAAAAGGGCTACGAAATCGAAATGGACGATTTCGGCTCCGGCTATTCTTCGCTGAACATGCTGTCCTCCATGCCCATCGACGTGCTGAAAATGGATCGGGCCTTCGTTTCCAATATGGAGTACGAGGAAAAGGATTTGCAGCTGGTGCAGCTGATCCTTGGCATCGGCCGGAACCTGAAAATCCCCGTCATCGCCGAGGGCGTGGAAACGGAAACGCAGCTCCGGCTGCTGAAAGAACTGGGCTGCGCTTTGGTGCAGGGATTCTATTTCTCGCGGCCCCTGCCCGCCGCGGAATTTGAAGCCGCGTTTATCCAGAATGGGTAATCCCGGGCAAGGGGCGGCCTGCTGAAATCCCGACGTTTGATTCCTGAAGAAAGGAGGGGTGGCGCGATGCGTTCGAGCCGAACGAAAGCCGCGGTGCTGTCGGTTTTGCTCCTGACAGCGCTTACTTTGTGCTGCGCCGCCCCGGCCCTTGCGGAGCAGGACGGCGAACCGTTAACGGTGGGCGTGCCGGCGAATCGCTGCCCCGTCTTTTACCTGGACGCGGACACCCATGAGATCGCGGGCATCGGCGTGGATCTGATGCGCGCCGCGGCGGAGGCGGCCGGGTATGCCGTTTCGTTCAGAACGATTGAGGAAAAAACGCTGAAGGACGCCCTGGACAATCCGGCTTACGATGTGATCATGCCCTTCGGCAGTGCCATTCCCAGCGCTTCCGGCCGGCCCAGCGTACTGTCGGACGCGCTCACCCAGACGCCCATGACCCTCGTTACCGAAGGCGGCAGGAAGCAGATGCCCGCCCTGAATCAGCTGCGGGTGGGCATGCTCCGTTCCATGAGCGGCGCGGCGGAAACGGTGCGCCAGATGCATCCCGGGATCGAGATCAGCATGTATGAAACCATGGATGCATGCGTGGCGGCTCTCCGCGCAGGCCGCGTGGACGCCCTGCTGCACAATTCCTACGTGTGGAGCTACGTGCTGCAAAAGCCCGCCTATTCCGATCTTACCGTGCAGCCCGCCGCCATGTTCTCCATGGACTTCCGGGCGGGCACCCTGGATACCCCGGCGGGCCGGGCGATCATGGAACGCCTGAACGGCGGCATCGCCGCGCTGAGCGATACCCAGCGCCAGGCCATCGTGCTGGATCATACCTCCCGGCGGCTGTACCGGTATGATTTTTCCGATTATCTGCATCAGTACGGCCTGATCCTGCTGCTGATCGCGCTGCTGTTTATGGCCCTGGGAACCATCGCCGTGCAGAAGCGCCGCGCACTGCGCCTGGAGCAGGAGAAAAAACTGCGGCAGCTCATCGACCATGACGAGCTGACCGGCGCGCTGAGCCTGGTCGGCTTCCGCAAGCACGCGGCGGAGCTGCTGACCGCGCACCCGGACGTGCCTTATCTGCTGGTGTATGGGAATATCAAAAACTTCAAGTATATCAACGACAGCCTGGGCAGGACGGCGGGGGACGAGCTGCTGCGCTTCTGGGCGGAAAAGACTCAGGGCATCCTGTCAGAGGAGGAAGCCATGGGCCGCGTGGAGGCGGATCATTTCGCCGTGCTTCGCCGCGCCGGGGGAGATGAAAAAACCCGCCAGGACGATCAGCACGTGATCGATTCCGTGCGGAATTACTTTATTGATCGGGGCAAGGAAAACCGGGTGCAGGTCTGCGGCGGCGTGTATGTGCTCACCCCGGAGGATTATCGGAAAATCGACGTGAACCGCATGCTGGACTATGCCCGCGTGGCGGAGAAGCGCGTGCGCGACACCCTGAAGGACGGCTATGAATTTTACAATCCGGAACAGTGGGAAAAGGGCAAACGGGTGGCGGACGTGGTCAATCAGCTGCCCGCCGCCATCCGTTCCGGCGAAATCCAGGTGTGGTATCAGCCCCAGGCGGACTGCGAAAAAGGAAAATACGACGGCGCGGAAGCCCTGTGCCGCTGGAATCATTCCAAGCTGGGCTGGCTGAATCCCGCCGAATTTATTCCCACCCTGGAGGACGCCGGGCTGATTTTTGACCTGGATTGCTTCGTGTGGGATCGGGTGTGCCAGGATCTGCGCCGGTGGAACGAACAGGGCAAGCGCCGGGCCGTTTCGGTGAACCTGTCGCGGCGCGATATCCGGCCGGATCGGGATATTCCCGGCCATTTCACCGGTTTGGTCAAGGCCTACGGCCTTTCTCCGAGCCAGCTTCATATCGAAATCACGGAAACCGCTTTTGCGGAAAACCCCGATCTGCTGATCAGCACCACGGTGAAGCTGCGGGAAGCGGGCTTTGAAGTGGAAATGGACGATTTCGGCAGCGGTTATTCCTCCCTGCACATGCTCAAGGAGGTGCCGGTGGACCGCATCAAGCTGGATCTGCATTTCCTGACCGGCACAGGGGACGCCCAAAAGGGCCGCGTGATTATCAGCTACATCATCCAAATGGTGCGTTCCCTGGGCATGCGCCTCATCGCCGAGGGCGTAGAAACCGCCGAACAGGCCCAATTCCTCCAAAGCCGGGGCTGCACCGAAATACAGGGCTATTACTTCTGCAAGCCCCTGCCGGTAGAGCAGTTTGAGCAATTGAACGAAGAAATCCCGGCGCCTGCCCGGGAGCAGTGACCGGGGAAGGCGTCGGTAAAAATCCGCGAATTCGGAAAGCGTAGGGCGCCCGGCATGGAGCGCCCTTTTTTGATCGGCGGCGCGGCGTCTGTCTGCAAAGCTCAATGATTCTTTTTCAGCATCCTGACAATCGTCAGCACAACGCCGTAAGCCACGCCCGCCACGGGCCACACGATCCACGATTTGTCCCAGGCGCAGGAAAACTCCCCGCGCTGGAAGAAGGAAAATCTTCGGGGACAAAAAACGGCGCCTCCGAGCCGAACGCGGCCCGGAGGTGCTGTTTTGTCTAACGGTTAGTTGCTTTTCTCGGCCGTCCCGGCGGCGGTATCGGTACCGGTGCTTCCGCTGTCAGCGGGTTTGGTGTGCTTGCTGCCCTTTCCGTTCGTCGCGGTCTGGGCGGTATTTTTTTGCTTCTGCTGCCCTTTTCCGCCGGGCTTCCCGTTCGCCTGCTCCTTCCTGGCGCTTTTTTCACCGTGGGAAGCGAGCTTTTCGGTGTAGTACTTCAGCACCAGGTCGGCCTGCTCCTGGGTCAGCTTTCCGTCCGCCACGTAAGCGTCCAGTTCTTCCTTGATCGCGGCCAGCTTCTTTTCGGCCTTGGCAGCTTTTTTCAGCGCCTTATAGGCGTCAACCGCTGCTTTCGTGGGGTCCTGCTCGGCCGTCGTTTCCACTTGTGCGGGGGCGGTGGGCTCGGCGGACAGCGGCTGTTCGGCCAGCGCGCCGACGCACAGGGCCAGGGACAGCGCCAGGGACAGAATGACAATCATCTTTTTCAT
>CACWWM010000103.1 GCA_902764565.1 uncultured Eubacteriales bacterium | reverse complement strand
CCAGCTTGCTTTCGATGGCGTGCACCCGGTCGGCCACGGGATCGGGCAGGTCGCCGTGGTTCAGGTCGATGTCCGGGCGCGTGGCGGGGCCGCGCACGATGCGGCCCGGGTTGCCGACGACGGTACAGTGATCCGGCACGTCTTTGAGCACGATGGCCCCCGCGCCGATCTTCACATGGTCGCCGATGGTGATGGGGCCCAGCACCTTGGCCCCGGCCCCCACCGTGACGCCCTTGCCGATGGTGGGGTGGCGCTTGCCGGTGTCCTTGCCGGTGCCGCCTAAGGTGGCCCCCTGGTAGATGGTCACGTCGTCGCCCACCTCGGCGGTTTCGCCGATCACCACGCCGGTGCCGTGGTCGATGAACACGCCCTCGCCCAGCTTCGCGCCGGGGTGAATGTCGATGCCCGTGCGCTGGTAGGAATGAAAGTTGATGAGCCGGGCCCAAAAGTAGTGGCCTTTCAGATACGCCCTGTGCGCCCGCCGGTGGGAGCGCACGGCCTTGAAGCCCGGATAACAGAAAAAGACCTCCCAACGGGAATGAACCGCCGGGTCCCGGGCGATGACCGCGTCCAGGTCCCGTTTCAATCTGTCAAACATGGCTGCTCTCCCCTCTGATAAAAAAACGGCGCGCCTCTCCTTTCAGAGAACGGCGGGCCGTCTTGATCCACTCTTACTTTTTTGGGAAATCGCCTTAACGCGGCGCATACGGCGGGGCATACTGAAATTCTGCCTCGCTGCTCCCGGGGGCACTGCCTGGCACGGCGGGACGCGCTTTCAGCCGATGACGCATCCTCTCTTCCGCCGCCTGATCCGGGCTTTTTTCCCGTTCATCGCTCGCTGCTATTATATGCGGGAAATCGGGAAAAGTCAATCCCCGGAAAAAACCAGATCAGGGGTTACGCATGAATTACAAATTGGGATTTGACGGGGGAACCCTGGGCGCTCCGCGCGCCCAGACCTGCGCCAGGGGCGTGACGCCCCTGGACCCTCGTTGGCGAAGATACTTACATGGGTAGACCCTGCAATCTTCGCCAGTGGCTGGGAGATACGAAAGATAGGGAGCTTCTGGCCCAAGAAAGCCGGGAAAATCCTTAGGGGGAAAGCGCGCTTTCCCCTAAGGGATTATTCCCCGGCTTTCCCCGGATGCGCAGCCTCCGGGTTGGCGGCTTTCAGCCGCCGGGCCAGAAGCACAAGGCCGTCAAGTCAGACAACTCTTTTCATGTAACGGCGGGAATTTGTTTTTTTCCGCGTAAAGCCAAATCCGCGAGCGAGGGTGCAGGGGATCATCCCCTGCCGCGGGGTCTGGGGCCGCGAAGGCCCCAGGGTAGTCCTTACTGGCGAATTCCAATTTTCCATTCATACGTGAGCCGTGAAAATCAGATACTGGTCATATTGCCGGGCCGGGTCAGCTGGGTCTGCCACACTTTGCCGTTGCGGAAGAAGATCACCGTCACGGTCTGCCCTTCCAGCATGCCCGCCTTGGCGCGGTCCACCGATCCGTCGCCGAAAATCCGCACGTTTCCGATGGCCAGCAGGATGTCCCCCGCTTTCAGGCCCGCCATATCCGCCGGGCTGCCGGGCTCCATACCCGTGACCAGATACCCCTCCCGGGCGTTATAGAACTTGGCGATTTCCGGGTCCACATAGGTGCCGGTTACACCCAGCGGCCATGCCTCTGCCAGCCGCTGTTCCTCCGCCGTCAGGGCGGTGATCAGCACCGGCTGATAGCCGGCGGTCACGCCCTTGCCAAAGGCGAACCAGTGCCGCTGATCCTCCGGGATGCGCACGGTCTGGCCGCTTTCGGTGTGGTAGGCCATGATCGCCACCATGCATCCGGCGAAGTAATAGTCGCCCATGTTCATGGAGAGGGTCATTTCCTCGTTCTTGCCGATGGTCCTGCGCTCTTCGGAGGCATTGAAGATTTTGATTTCGTCCGTGATGGTCACTTTGTCGCTGAGGCTGCCAAAGAGGAAGCGGTCGCCGTAGGTGCTGTACAGCCGCATGTCAAAATCGAAGGCGTCCACCTTTTCCCCGGTCTTGTTCTTGACGGTAAAGGAAATGATGCCTTCGCCCTTGCTGGACGTTTTCACGCTGCCCTTGGTGATGGTCAGGGGGTCAGTCTGCGTCAAAGGCTCGCCGGTCTTCTTGGTGGCTGCGTTGGCGGAAAAGAGCTTGGCCTGGAATTCCGGCGAGCAGACGCCGTCCTGTTCCATGCCGTTTTTGCCCTGGAACTGCTTGATGGGCGAGGTAAAATCTCTGGTCAGCTTTTTGCCGGAAACATCCACGGAATAGCCCAGGGCTTTCAGCCGGTCCCGGATCTGCGGCACCATTTCATTGGTCTCGCCCACCTCGATCAGGCTGTACATGGAGGGGTTCGGCGCGCCGGGCAGGGTGTCCGGGTCCACCAGGCCGCTGGCCCGGAGCACGGGGAACGCGGCTTCGTCCGTTACGGCAAGCACGCCCGCGGCGGCAGGCTCGGCTTGTCTGGCTACGATGGCCTTCTTGGCGATGACCAGGTCCACGTCGTCGGCCAGCACCCAGCCGGTTTTCTCATTGGCCAGGAAGGTGACCCGGTACCAGCCGATGCCGTCGGTGAGGGTTTCTTCCTCAATGCGCACCTGGGTGCCCAGGCTGACGACCCCGTCCACCATGGCCTTGTCCGAGGCGTCCATGTACACCTTGGTTTCCGTATTCACATAGCCGATCTGAACGTCTTCCGCCAGCGCGGGCAGCGCCGCGAGCAGCAGGGAAAACGCCAAAAACAGCGCGGTAAGCTTTTTCATTTTAACAGCCTCCTTTGAGAATTCATTCCAAAAATATTATACCATAACGCTCGGCGTGCTCCCATTCGGGGCCTGCCGAGATGGAAAGCTTCGCTTTCCTCGTTATTATACCATAGCGGCTTTGGGCGCTCAACTGCGGATGGAAAGTTTTACAAGTATTAAATTTTTGGATACAATCGAAAAAGCGGCCGGAAAGCCGCTTTTCATTCGTTTATATATTACAAGGTATTTTTTTATCTTTTCTTGCCGGAGCCGATGCCGAAGATGCCCAGGATGGAGCGGGATACCTGGCGGCCCACCTCGCGGCCCGCGCCGGTGGTGGCGGAGGTGATGAAGCTGTTCAGGTACTTTTCGGCGGTGGTCATTTCGCTGGGCTTCTTGGCCAGCTTCTTTTCCTTCTGCTTGGGCTGTTCGGCCACAGGCGCGGCGGCGGGGGCGGGCTGCTGCACCGCGGGATACGCGGGCGCGGCGGTATAAACGGGCTGCGCCTCCTGCACGGGCTGCTGGTACGCGGGCTGCTGGTACGCGGCGGCGGGCTGCTGCATGGTGCCCACGGTCTGTTCCTCGTACTGGCCGGTGGCGGGGTTGAACACCCGGAAGGTCATGGGCTGGTACACGGGCTGCGCGGCCTCGGCGGCGGCCGCCTGTTCTTCCTGAACGGGCACGGGGCGCACCACCTGGGTCTGCGTCGCGCCGGTGCCCTGCATGAACTGGGCGGACAGCACCTCATAAGCGCTTTCCCGGTCAAAGGCCACGTCGTACTTTTCGCCGATGGCGTCGGTTTCCATGAAGGTTTTGCGCAGATCGTCGGAAATCATGCCGATCTGGCTCTGGGGCGGCAGGATGGTGGCCCGCTGCACGATGGCGGGGGTGCCGTCCTCCTGCAGGAAGGAAAGCAGGGCTTCGCCGGTGGCAAGCTGGGTCAGGGCCGCTTCGGTATCGAAGGCGGGATTCACCCGGAAGGTCTGGGCCACGGCGCGGACGACCTTCTGCTCCTGGGGCGTGAACGCGCGCAGGGCGTGCTGCACCCGGCCGGAAAGCTGGCTCAGGATGGAAGAGGGCACGTCCGTGGGGCTTTGGGTGATGAAGAATACGCCCACACCCTTGGAGCGGATCAGGCGCACCACCTGTTCGATGCGTTCCAGCAGCGTTTTGCTGCAATCGTCAAACAGCAGATGGGCTTCGTCGAAGAAGAACACCATCCGGGGCAGCTCCTTATCCCCCTGCTCGGGCAGGATCTCGTACAGCTCGCCCAGCATCCACAGCAGAAAGGTGGAATACATGGCGGGCTTGCGGAACAGCTTTTCGGCGGCCAGGATGTTCACCATGCCGTGGCCGTCCTCGTCCTGGCAGAACCAGTCCCGGATATCCAGGGCCGGTTCCCCGAAGAACTGGTCGCCCCCCTGGGATTCCAAAATGGCGATGGCCCGCTGGATGGCCCCCACCGTGGCTTTGGCTACGTTGCCGTAGTCCAGGGTGTACCGGGCGGAATTTTCGCCCACATAGGCCAGCATGGCCTTGACATCCTTGAGGTCGAGCAGCAGCATGCCTTCGTCGTCCGCGATGCGGAACACGATGTGCAGCACGCCCGTCTGGGTTTCATTGAGCCCTAACATGCGGGCCAGCAGCAGCGGGCCCATTTCGCTTACCGTGGTGCGCACGGGATGGCCCTTTTCGCCGTACACGTCCCAGAACGTGACCGGGCACGCCCGGAAGGGGAAGTGGCTTACGCCGCAGGACGCCAGGCGGCTGTCGATCTTGCCGCTGCCCTGCCCCGGCGCGCACAGGCCCGCCAGATCGCCCTTCACGTCCGCCATGAACACGGGCACGCCCAGCTGCGAGAAGCCCTCGGCCAGTACCTGCAGGGTCACGGTTTTGCCCGTGCCCGTAGCCCCGGCGATCAGTCCGTGCCGGTTCGCCATGGACGGCAGGAAGCTCACCGCGCCGTCCGGGGATGTGCCTACCCAGATGTTGCCGTTGAGAAGCATGTGTCTTTCCTCCTTCTTTTCTGGGAAAACCCACTTTTGAGTCAAAAGTGGGTTTTCCCAGGCCCTTTCCCGAAAACCGCTCCGGGATGGCAGGTTTTCCCGCTTTTGTGTGTTGGTTCCCCGCGTAAGTTTTTTTGACGCACATATCATGTGCGCAATCAACGATTACATTTCCTGAAACACCATTGCCACGGCCTGGGCGCTGATGCCCTCGTCCCGGCCCTCGCAGCCCATGCGCTCGGCGGCGGCGGTCTTCACGGACACCTGCCCGGCGCAGATGCTGAGCATCATAGAGCTTCAAGAATTTTCCTGCAAAAATCCAGAACAGCAGGTACATCCCGAACTGCCGTTTCCCATACGAGGGAAAAATCCATACTGCCGTAATGGTGTGCGTAATTGTCTCGCGTCCGGGCCATGATCCGCCAGGGAATTTCAGGATATTGATTCGTAAAATCCGAAGAAAGCTGCTTGGTCAATTCCCCCAATTGCAGAATACACATGGCGGCGGCATTCTGGTATGTGTGGCTTTCGAGAAAACGCTTTTCATCATAATTGATTTCCCGCAGCGTTTCCTCCAGCTGCTCACAGTATTGAAGCATATGCTCAATGACGCTTCTTTCTCGCGCCGCAAGATCAATTTTCGGCATAAATCAGCACTTCCTCCGGCTGGATACTGCGCAGAAACTGTTCGGACAGCATGGAAGTGGTCAGCACGTCCAGGGGCTTATCAAAACCGTGCTCCAAATCCATTTCAAATCCTGTCAATTGAAAGAGCGATCGGATTTTTCCTTTTTCAATGCGAAAATCAAGGTCACTGGCCGGCGTCGCTTCGCCTCTGGCGTAGGAGCCGAACAGATACAGCGCGCTTACGCCGTGCCGGGCAGCGATAGGCGCGGCGATTTTCCGGATTTCATCAATGGTATACACCTTTTCGCTCATTGCCGCTTCCTTTCGTTACTGAAACACCAGGGCCACGGCCTGGGCGCTGATGCCCTCGCTCCGGCCCTCGTAGCCCATGCGCTCGGTGGTGGTGGCCTTCACGGACACCTGATCCACGCTGATTTCCAGGGCCTTGGCGATGGTTTCCCGCATTTGGGGAATATAGGGGGCCAGCTTGGGGGCCTGGCACACGATGGTCACATCCACATTGCCGACGGTGAACCCCGCATTGGCCAGGCGCTTGCGCACTTCCTCCAACAGCAGAATGGAAGAAATGCCTTTATAGGCCGGATCGCTGTCCGGGAACAGCTTGCCGATATCCCCCATGGCCGCCGCGCCCAGCAGCGCGTCCGTCAGGGCGTGGAGCGGCGCGTCCGCGTCGCTGTGGCCCAGCAGGCCCTTTTCATAGGGGATTTTTACGCCCCCCAGCCACAGTTCCCGGCCCTCTGCCAGCCGGTGGGCGTCGAAGCCCGTGCCGATCCGGGGCGTGAGCATCCCGTTTACCATACGCAGATCCTCCGGTGAAGTCAGTTTGATGTTGTCCGGGCTGCCCTGCACCAGCCGCACGCCATGGCCTGCCGCTTCCATCAGCGCCGCGTCGTCGGTATACCTGGTTTTTTCGGCGTTTGCGGCGGCGTGGGCGGCCAGTAAATCCTTTACAAAAAAGCCCTGGGGGGTCTGCATCTGCCAGAGGGTGCTGCGGTCTAAAGTTTCCAGCACCCAGCCTTCTCCGTCAGCGCGTTTGATGGTGTCCCGGCAGGGCACGGCGGCCACGCCGCTGCCGTACTGCTTTACGCTGTCGATTACCCGGCGGATGATTTCTTCCGTCACGAAGGGCCGCGCCCCGTCGTGGATCAGGGCGATGTCCGCGCCGGTTGGCAGGGCTTTCAGGCCGCACAGGGCCGACGCCTGCCGATCCTCCCCGCCGGGCACGATGGCGAAGGCTTTCAGGCCGTAGGAAGACAGCGTTTCAGCGAAAACTTTTTCTTCTCCCGCCCGCGTCACCAGCACGATGCCGTCCGCCACGGCGGAAAACGTCCGGTAGCTCCGCACGATGGCGGGCACGCCGCCCACGTTCAGCAGCGTTTTATTGCCAGCCGCGCCCATGCGCGTGCCGCTGCCGCCGCACAAAATCACCGCGTATGTGTTCATTTTTTTTGCTCCGTCAGCATGCGGAAGATTTCCGCATAAATACTTGAAGCTTTCCCCGGCCATTCATCCGAAAGCTGCTGGGCCATTTCCCGGCTGGGCAGGGTAACGGTCAGGGTCATCATATCCATATCCTGCTCCACCACCCGCAGCTTTAATTCGTATTCGCCCCGGTCGGTCTGCGTGATCTCGGACAGGTTCTGGGCCTCCCGGCGGAAGCGCTGCTTCCAAGCCCTGCCGTTTTTCTCCAGCAGGGCGTATACGCTGGCAGGCACCCGATTGCCGAACAGCGCCAGCGCCTCCGCGCCGGCCGCCGTGACCGCATACAGGTAGCCCGCCCCTTTTTTCGTGCGCGCCGCCTGGCCCCGGTCGCATAAATCGTTGAGGGCGAACATCATTTCAAAATAATTCATCAAATCGTACTCGAACAGGAATTGCAGCAGCTGCAATTCCGTGCACGGCCCCAAATTGTTCAGGCAGCACAGCACGATCAGTTTCTGTTCATTGTCCGGCGCACGGCGCGGGGGTTCCAGCCTCATCATCCGCCTCCCAAAATATCACAATCATCCACCTTTGCATATTCTGGACGCATAGGGCAAATTCCTGCCCAGAATGGGCAAGTAATGAAAAAAATCAGCGCGGGAACGCTGTTCCGGTCATCGCAAGGCTTGTATTGGAGAAGCGCTGGGCGCTCCGCGCGCCCAGTTCCGCAGGCTCAATAGTCGCAAGTCCGCTTCATGCGGACATTGCTCCTTTTCGCCTTTGCTCCTTTTCGCCTGATCTCACCGCCGATGAGATTCCCGCCACAGGCGGTCATCGGCGGTTCGTCCTGCGCCAGGGGCGTGACGCCCCTGGACCCTCTCCTGCGGATATTACTTGCTGTGGAGAACAAGCAGGTTCCCGCTGCAGCTTGGAGAGAACGGCCCGGTTTGACGACTTTGTGCTTCTGGCCCGGCGGCTGAAAGCCGCCAGTCCGGATGCTGTGCATCCGGAGAAAGCCGGGGAATAATCCCGTAGGGGAAAGCGAGCTTTCCCCCTGGGATTTTCCCGGCTTTCCATGGGCCAGAAGCCTCTATATCGCACAAGCCCCAGCGCGGCAGGCGGAAGCTGTTTGTTTATTCCATT
>CACWWM010000102.1 GCA_902764565.1 uncultured Eubacteriales bacterium | reverse complement strand
CCTTCCGGTGTTTTCTTCAGCTGATGAATCATCAGTCCATACTAATTATTGTCGCATGTCCGAAAAATGTCAAGTGCAAGATCAAAATGGGGCTGAATGCATCCAAGAGACATCTTCCTAACATCTTTCATGCTAAATCGTTGTCAAATTGCTGCCACGCGGGACTTTGCCCGCCCGGACACCCCTATTTTATGTGGGTTTCAGGATTTCAGGCCTCATTCTCACTCTACCAAGCTTAACTAAATACGCTTAGGAAAGAGATTTACAATTCCTTATACCTCTCCGCAAGCATTGCAAAGGACGAATTCGACCGGATTTGTCCCGCGGGAATAAACAGATACCGCCAGGAGAATCCGATATATAATACAAGAATACGGACAAAAAGCAAGAGTGGTCTGCCCGGAAATTCCTGAACATATTCACCCCCATTTGTTCCGTCACAGCCGGGCCATGCACCTTTACCAGGCGGGGATGGATCTCACGCTGGTTTCCCAATGGCTCGGCCATTCCAATATAACCACTACCTTGGTGTATGCTCATGCTGATACAGAACAAAAACGCAGAGCCATTGAAGCTGCCACTCCTCCCAACAGTCCTCTCGGCAAAAAGCTGAATCCGACTCACTTTACCGTAGCCGATGAGGAACTCCTGAAGAAACTGACCGGCCTCCGCTGAGTATTTTTTATCGGAACTTTTGGTTTATTCCCCATACGGGGGAGTTCGCGGAAACCATTTTAGGTCGATTTTTTATCGGAACTTTTTTCTCCATTCCCCTTGCTTTTCATTGGCTGTAGAAAAAAGTTCCGATAATCTAAAGGTTCCGATAACAATTTCTCGCGCCTCCTTGACTGTTATCAGCCATAGATTTTCCATGAAAAGGGGATTTATGCGAAAGGAAAGGGCGGCAAGATTTGAAAGGCGGGGAAAGAAGCACAACCTTTCAGGGATATTCTGTTCGCCGAGTATACAAAACGGAAGAAAAGTGATAGAATAGAAGCGCCAGGCAGAGTACGAATGGACTTCCGCGACGATCCCGGAGGAAGGTACACATGATTTTCTTGCAGTATTTTTTATCCAACCTGATCCTCGTTCCCACCGCGCTGATGTGTCTGCTGCCCGTGAAAAATCAGCTGCGGGGGGAGCTGCGCAAAACGCTGCTTGTGGGCGAGCTGGTGATCGTCGCGCTGGCCGCGGTTACGGCGTGGCTGAAAACGAAATACGATTTGGGCGGAAACGCGCTGCTTGGGATGGTGCTGCTGATTTGCTTCCTATTATATATATGGAGTGTACGGGCGCCTGTCAGCAAGCTGAACGCCGTGTTTTCCTTTGCGGTGTCGCTGCTGTCCATCCTGTCCAACCTGTCCACATCTATGGACGCCCTGCTGGGCTTATCGTACAGCGATGAAATGGATCTGCTGTACTCTGCCGCCATTTATACGGGCTTGGGGTGCGCCTTCGTGCTGCCGCTGATCAGGGTGTTTGCCAAATACGGGAGCCGCGTGGCGGATCAGCCGGTGCCTTCCCGCGTATGGATCACGATCGCTGTGATTTTTTCGGCAATTTTCTGGATGAACATGTATCTGCGCACGGTGCAGGAAGCCATGTTTGAAAACCGCGTCGGAACGCTTTGGCTGCTGGCGGTATTCTGCATTATGCTGGCCCTTTGGAGCCTGCTGCTGACGGCGGGTTATATCATCATCTGGGATATGAAAACCAAGGCCGAGGAACGGGAGCGCAGCCGCCTGTTAGAAATGCAGGCGTACCAGTACAATTCCCAGCAGAGTTATATTAAAACCTCGGAACGCACCCGGCACGACTTCCGACACAGCATCAACATGCTCTGCGGGCTGTATGAGGCTGGGGATTATGACACGCTGGGCAAGTATCTGCGGCAGTACGCGGCGGAGCTGCCCGTGAAGGAAATCACCGCTTATACGGACAACACGGTGCTGAACGCCCAGCTGAACTACTTTGCCCACGTTTGTCGGCTGAACCAGATCGATTTCCAGGTCAGCGTGAAGCTGCCCTACGCGGTGCCGCTGAGCGACGTGGAGCTGTGCGGCATGGTGGGCAACGTGCTGGAAAACGCGGTGAACGCCTGCAAGCGGGCGGAGGAAAAGCGCATCCGGATCACCATCCTGGCGGAGGGCGGCGCACAGCTGTATATCGTGGCCACCAACACCTTCGACGGGTACGTGCGCAGGAAAAACGGCGTGTATCTTTCCACCAGCCGCAATGGCAGCGGCATCGGCCTTGCCTCCATCACGGCCACGGCGGAAAAATACGGCGGCGTGGCGCAGTTTTCTCATGAAGGAAACCAATTCTTTTCCAATATCGCCATCCCGCTGCTGGATCAGGGGAAGGAGGAAAGCCTGTGAGGATCGCCGCTGTGGACGACAGCGCCGCCGAGCGCGGCTGGCTGCTGTCGGCGCTGAAGGAATACGCCGCCATGCGCGGGCTGGAGCTTAAGATGGATGCGTTTGCCGGGGGCGAGGAGCTTCTGAGCGCCTTTCAGCCCTACGCGTTTTCTGCGATTTTCCTGGATATTTTTATGGGCGGCATGACCGGCGTTGAAACCGCGAGGAAGCTCCGGGAGCAGGACGACGCCGTGCCCATCGTGTTCCTGACCACCAGCGAGGAGCACCGGCCTGACGCTTTTTCCGTGTTCGCCACCGATTATCTGATCAAGCCCTGCGCCCCGGAGGCGGTGTTCCGTACCATGGATCACATTCTGCGGCTGCGCGCCGACGGGGAACCTCGGCTTTCCTTCTCCTTTGACCGCCAGGATCACAGCCTGCTTCTTTCGGATATCGCCTCCCTGGAGGCGGACGGGAATTATCTGGTCATCACGGATCAGAAGGGCAGGCGTTACCGCACCCGCATGACCCTGCGGGAGGCGGAAAGCCGCCTGGACGGCCGGTTCCTGCGGATCATCAAGGGCGTGGTGGTCAATATGGATCACGTGGTGCAGATGACCGAAGCGGTGTGTACCATGAGCGCGGGCGGAACGCTGCCCATGCACAGCCGCAACGGCAGGGACGTGCGGCAGAAATGGCTGAATTATAAGTTCGCCCGGATTCGCCAGGGATAAAACCCCGGCGTTTTTTCTTTTTTATGTAGATTCTTTAAAAAATCAGGCGCAGAAGTATAAACGATTTTTGCAGGTTGTCACTTCTGATCGTCATTTTGTCACAAATTGGTTGTTTTTTTCGGGGGAGGGGGATATAATAAGACTGGAATGGTGAAGGTATGTCTTTTTGCGTACCAATTTTCTGGAAATCACGGAGGGCCATGGCCTGCATGAAGAAAAAGACGCGCCGCCTGTTCCTGCGAATCATCGCCATTCTCGTGGTGGTTTCTATGATTCCGGGAATCGTGGTGTTTCAGCAGACGGGCATCAGCCTGGACGCTACCATGGCGGCGAACCGCGGCGTGCGCTTAGCCGCCCAGCAGCTTTTGCGGAACGATCCTTACGCTAACCGCTCCCGCATCGAGCGAATGAGCGATTTTGCCAAAAGCCTGCTGCTGGGAACGCGCAGCTACGACGATTACGAGCTGGCAATCGAAATCGCCATCGCCCAGGCCCGCTACGACGAGGCCCTGGCGTTTCAGGAAAAGGCCCTGGAACTCTTTGAGGGCAGCGGGGAGGAAGCCGCCGAACAGTACCTGCGCATGGGCTATCTGTGCGTGCTGCTGGGCGAATACGAAAAAGCCCTGAACTGGCTGACCCTGGGCATCGCGGTGACGCCCTACGTGGAAGCGGTGCTGACCCGGGCGCAGGTTCGCCTGAATCTGGGCGATACCGAGGGCGCGGTGAAGGACGTGAACGCCTGCTATGAAGCGGTGGGCGATTCCGTGGCGCTGCTGCCGGAGCTGGTGAACGTATACGAAGCCGCCGGGGAATACGAAACGGCGCTGGGGCTGTGGACCCGGGTGCTGGAAAACGGCGGCGATACGGCTTACCTGCTGGACCGGGCCTACTGCTGCGTGGAGCTTGGGCGGATGGAAGAAGCGGAAGCGGACGCCGCCCGCTACCTGGAAGCACACCCGGAAAACCGCGCCATTGCGCAGACCATGCTGGGCATGGGCTTCCTGCGGGCGGGGAATTACGCCCGGGCCAACCGGTATTTCGCCCTGGCCATCAGCGGCGAAAATTCCGATCCCGCTTCCCTGTACTACTACGTGGTGCTGTGCGCCCACCTGACGGCGGATCATGCCCGGGCCGTCGAGTACGGCGAAAAGCTGATCGAGCGGGTGCAGCGGGGCGAAGACCCCGGGGCCGCCCAGCTCAGCGTGGAGGACGTGACGGGCAAGGTGCGGGTGGAACTCAAGCCGGTGGATTACGCGCAGCTCTGCCAGCTGACCGGGGCCTCCCACATGATGTTAGGGAACTTTGCACGGGCGGCCGAGGTGCTGACCCTTTCCCTGGAGAAAAAGGAAGACGCTTATGTGCGCTATCTCCGGGGCGCCAGCCTGCTGGCGGAGAAGCGGTTCAGCGAAGCGCTGGAGGATTTCACCGCCGCGGAGCAGGCCGGGGCGGAGCGGGAAAAGAGCCGTTACAGCGCCGGGGTGTGCCATATGGCCCTGGGCGAAACGGAAAAAGCCCTTTCGGACTTTGACTGGGTAACGCAAAACGGCCAGGACGCGTCCCTGCGTGAGGAGGCCGCGCTCCAGGCGCGGCGTCTGCGGGGCGAAGAACAGAACGAGGAAAGGTAATCAACGGGGCCTGTCCGGTTCCGTATATAATAGGAGGAAACACACATGAAAAATCAGGTATTAAAGCTCACGGTTCTGCTGGCGCTGGCGCTGACGCTGATTGCGTCGTCCGCCGCGTTCGCGGAGTATGATTCCAAAAAGCTGGATACCAACTACGCCCTGGCCCTCGCCTATATCGGCCGGGAAGACTATGACAAAGCCATGACCTATCTGGACGCCTGCCTGAAAGACTGCGACGAAAACTCCGCGCCGGAGGTTTACGCGGATGTGCATCTGAAAATCGCCTGCGTGTACACCATCCGTCAGGATTACGAAAAAGCGCTGACCGAGCTGGACGAAGCCATCCGCGTCAAGCCCGACCTGAGCGAGGCTTATCTGGTGAAGACCCAGGTGCATTCCGACCTGGGCGAGTACGAGAGCGCCGCGGCTGCCCTGCAGCAGTATATCGACCTGACGGGCGATAAGTCCCTGTACGAGGTGAAGGCCGAAATCTACAGCGCCGTGGGCAACGTGGACAAGGCGCTGGAAAGCTACAAGCTCTTCGCCCAGAACAGCAGCGAAAACGATCTGGAAGCCGCTTACAAAACCGCTATCTACGATATGGATAAGGGCCTGTACGAGAACGCCGTCAAGGAGTTCGCGGCCTGCCTGAAGGATAAGACCTACGGCCCCTCCTCCATCTACAACACCGGCGTGTGTTACATGCGCCTGGAGGACTATGAAAAGGCCCTGGAATTCCTCACCCAGGTGACGGATCAGGACTTCGACGGCGTGAAGTACAACATCGGCGTGTGCAGCATGCTGCTGGACAAGATCGAGGACGCCATCGCTGCCTTCACCGCTTCCTATGATAAGGAATCCTATCAGGCGGACGCGCTGTATAACCGGGCCGTCTGCTATGTGAGCCAGGAAGACTTCGCCAACGCCATCACCGACTTTACCGCGTACCTGGATACCATGAAAGCCCAGAAGGTGGACGCCCTGAACGCCGAAGCGCAGAAGACCGCCGAAGCCGAGGGCAAGAAGGCCGTGACCGTGAAAGCCGAGGACGTGGAAGCTGTGGTGGATCTGGCCACCTACTACCGCGGGGTCTGCTATCTGTCCATCGGCGATAACGCCGACGCCATCGCCGATTTCACTGCCTGCATCAACAGCGGCCTGGCCGTGACCGACAGCCAGTTCAACCGGGGCCTTGCCGCCCTGCAGGCCGGGGACGCCGAGCTGGCCAAGGCAGACTTCACCGAATGCGTGAACAACGAATACAATAAAGAAGCGTCCATGTTCTACCGCTCTTTCGCGCTGCTGGGCCTGGGCGACACCCAGGGCGCCATCGACGATCTGACCGCCTGCATCGAAGCGGGCTACGATCTGGGCCAGTCCTACTACCAGCGCGCGCAGGTTTACATGGTGCTGGGTGAAGAGGACAAATACATTGAGGATCTGGAAAACTCCCTGAATTATTAAGAGACCCTGTATCGAAACAGCAGCTTTTTAAACAACAGGCGCTTCCGAAGCTGCCGGGGATGAACCGGCAGCTTCGGGAACCCTGTAAAAAGGATAAAACTGATAATCTCCACGCGGGCCATCTATTGAACCATGAACCGCCGTCAGGCGATCCAGGGGCAGGAGGTATGAATTATGAAACGGATCAGCAATCATAAGAAAAACGGAAGAATGGTGGAAAAGCGGCTGGCAGTTGTCGTGCTGCTTTTGGCGCTGTGGTTTATGGCGTTTACCATATTGCCGGGAAGCTTGCGGAGCTATGCTGGTTCGTTTTCCGCATACGCTGAAACCCTGGAGGGCGGCGGCGAGAGCAGCTCCGGCGAAAGCGGCTCCGGCGAGAGCGGTTCTGGCGAAACCGGTTCCGGTGAGAACCAGAATGCCGGGGATAACCAGAACGACGGGGAAGGCGGAGAAGCCGGAACCCTTGTTCAGGGCACCGTGAACACCCGTGGAATCGGGGACAACAACGAGAACAACAACGAAAACAATAACGACAATAACGACAATAACGACAATAACGACAATAACGACAATAACGACGATAACAACGATAACAACGATAACAACGATAACAACGATAACAACGATAACAACGATAACAACGATAACAACGATAATAACAACGGCGAAAACAACGACGATAACGACGACAACAAGGACGACGGCGACGAAAACGGCGACGGCAAAGACGACGACGAAGAAGACGGCAACGAGGACGTAGACGAAGAAGAAGAAGCGCCCGAAGGCGAAGCGTACCTCCTGGATGAAAACGGCGAAAAGGACGAGGAGAATACCTTCACCAACGATCCGACTTCCGAAAATGAAGACGAGCCCGCAAAGAACGCGATCCAGAAGGCTGTGGAAGCGGCGCTGGATACCATCGAAGAAAACACGCTGGAATTGACCATTCAGGTGGAAGCGGGCGAATACAACGGCGATATTATCATCAAGCTGCCCGACGCGAACCCCATCGGCAGCGAAAATAATGGAGAAGACGGCGAAGGCGAAAACGAAGGCGAAGAGGGAGAGAAAGAGGAATCCCACAAGCCTGTTGTGAATAAAAACTTCGTGCTGAAGATCATTTCTTCCAGCACCACAAAGGATGAAAATGGAAATTATCAGACCAACGCGGACGACGCCGTGAAGGTCAACGGCAATATTATTTCCGAAGGCATCAATCTGCTGCTGGCCGGTATTTATCAGGCGGTGCAGAAGCAGATCGAGATCCGCGACGCCGCGCTGACTGTGATCGGCACCGCCGAGGATGATTCTGTGCACGTGGTAGCCCACGAAGGCGCGGGTGATATCACCATCGAAACCGGCCTCCACCGGCGATGGCAGCGATACCGTTACGCTGACGGTTCCCGAAGACGAAGAAGAGGAAGATGAGGACGGGACCGAAGAAGCCGGTGAAGACGGCGAAGCCGGAGAAGACGGCGAAGATGGCGAGAACGGCGAGAACGGCGAGGACGGAGAAGCCGGAGAAGATGGCGAAGATGGCGAGAACGGGGACGGGGAAGAGGATGAAAATGAACCCGAGAAACCAGTTGCCATCAGCGTGGATACCGGCGCGGGCGATGACCGCGTGAACGTGGACATTGCCATCGGCGGCAATTATGAAGAAGTAAGCATTGAGGACGAGGACAGCGCCCGCATTCACTTTATCGGCGAGCTGACCGACGACGAAGAGCAGGGCGATCCCATCACGGCCAGCGAAGACGCCCAAACCCTTTCCTTC
>CACWWM010000101.1 GCA_902764565.1 uncultured Eubacteriales bacterium | reverse complement strand
GCCTGGCGGATCATCTTTTGGGTGCCCTCGAAGGTTTCCGCCCCGTCGTCCACGCCGTAAATCAAATGATGGTGAATATCGATGAACATGCCCTTCTCCTTTCAGGGTGTCGAAAAAGTATTTTCGACACCCTGCGAATGAAATCGGGGTTCCGATTTCATTCGATACATCAATTTCTTGTAAAATGGCATTTCCGGCCGAAGGCCGAAAACGCTCATTTTTCGGCCAGAAATTGATATAGGAAGCGGTCAAGGACCGCTCCTCGGCGACGTACACGCCGCCGCCTGCGGATTAGAATTGAAGGGCCTGCGGGCCCTTCAATGCATCCCGGGGTTTTTCGACAGTCTGACCGCTTTTTGGCATCCAAAGAGCGGTTTTCCCCACAAATTATTATCAGAGGTTCTTCCTGGGCCACAGCACCAGGGCCGCGCCCAGCAGCACCAGCAGGGGCAGCATAGCGGCCACGATCACCGGGGCGGTGATACTGCCCAGGGTCAGGGAGCCGCGCTGGGCGGTGACGGGCAGGATATCCAGATTCACCGGCTCCTGGCCCTGGAGGGAGCGGATCATTTGCAGCAGGAACGCGGTGGACGAAGTGCTGCTCTGCATCCAGTAATTCAGGAACATGGTCATATCGCCCATGATGAAGGCGTGGGAAACCCCGCCGTCCTCAAACATTTTATCCGACCACAGGGCCACGCAGAAGCGGCCCTCCTCGTCCCCCGGCTGCTGGGCGGCGCTGGAAGACCCGTCCTCGTAGTTGCGGATGTAGGCTTCCCCGGTCACCAGCACGGGCGAGAGCATCACGCCCGCGGGCACGGTGCCGGACAGGCGGAAGGCCCGGGCGGCGGTCAGAAGCAAAATATCCTCCCCGGCGGCAAGCAGGGAACGGGTGGCGTCCGTTTCCTGCATGTAGGGCATCAGGATCACGGGGGAATCGGAATAGTAGCTTTCCTTGTCTTCCTCCTTGGCAATCACCATGCCGGGATAGGGGTCGATGCCAAAGGCCCGGAAAAGGGCCTGGAAATTCGTCAAATTCAGGGGATCGGAATACTGGGAAATCACGAAAAAGTCTCCCCCGGCCCGGGCGAAGGCCATGAGCTGCGTAAGCTCCCAATCCGTCAGATCGTACTTGGGGGCAAGGATCATCAGCAGATTTTCGGGGTTCAATTGTCCCCCCGCCGCCAAGTTCACCCGTTCCACCTGATAATTGGCGGAGGAAAGGGTATCTTCCAGGGCTTCCGTTTCGGCGGCGGTCATTTCCCCGTGACCGGTCAAAAGCTGAATCCGGGGCACGTCGCTCTGCGTCACGAACAGAATGGCTTCCGTGACGCTTTTTTCATAGGAATAGCTGGTTAAATCGAAATACCCCGTTTCGGCATTGTAGGAATACAGGGTAAAGTCCTCCGCCGTCAGCACCCGCGCCCGGCCCGTTTCCGGGCAGGAAACGATCAGGCAGTCTTCCGTCACCTGCCGGACGCCCGCCGCGTCGGTAAACTGCGTTTGCAGCACGGGGTTCTTGACCAGGCTTTCTTCCCGCACGGTCACGCGATCGGAGGCGGCGTCGTACCGGTTCAGCAGGGAAAGCAGCGTTTCGTCGCCGCCGGAGGCGGGCACCACCGCGTAAAGGGTCACGTCCCTGTCCAGCTGGGCCAGGGCGGCGTTGGTCACAGCGCCCTGGGTGGCGGCCCCGTTGAAGGAGCAGTCGATTTGCAGGGCGAAGCGCTTTTCCAGCCCGTCCGAAAGCAGCCCCACCAGCAGCGCCAGCACCACCGCAGCCGCCGTCAGCAGCGCGGAAAAACCGCCGCAGCGGAATTTCCGGTTGTTTTTGCACTTTTCAAGCCATGTTTTGATTCGTTTCATGCGCTATGCCTCGCTCCATCGCCGGGCATCCAGCACCCGCACGCTCAAAAACAGCATCACACCCATGAACAGCACATTGTACAGCACGTTGGAAAGGCTCAGCTGCCCCATGGCGAAGGGGGCGAAGCGCCGGTACAGGCTGATGAAGTTCAGGGCGGAGCTGACCCAGTCCACCGTGACGGCGGAGGCTAAGATATCCGCCAGCCACACCAGCAGATTCACCCCGATGCCTGCGGCGGCGGCGGTCGTCTGGCTTTTGGCAAAACAGGAAATGAACAAATCCAGCGCCAGGAAAGCGCAGCCCTGCAAGATCAGGCCCAGGTAGCCCACCGCCGTTTCGGCCAGGTACAGGGTGCCGTACAGGGCCACGATCAGGGCATACATGCCCGTGGCCCCCACGGTGATCAGCAGCACGGTGCAGGCGGCGAAAAACTTGCCCAGCACCAGCCCGCTCAAAGAGCAGGGAGAGGATAAAAGCAGCTGATCCGTGTGCTGCCTGCGTTCTCCCGCGATGAGGCGCATGGCCAGCAGAGGGCTTAAAAGCATCCACAAATAGCTCATCTGGGAGAGCAGCTCCAGCAGATTGCAGGACCGGGAAGCCAAATTGGTAACGCCGAAGAAAATGCTGGACAGCGCCAGAAAAACCCCCATGAACACATAGGCGGCGGGGGTATAGAAGTAGCTTTGCATTTCCCGGCGGTAAATCGCGCCCATGAACGAAATCTTCCCTCCTGAATAATAAAATCATGGCATAAGAAAATCAAAAACGCTTTGCGGCTTTCTCGGAAGGGGGGCTGGGGGAAACTGCTCTTTGGCCTCCAAAGAGCGGTTTCCCCCAGAAATCTGAGTTACCCCTCGTCCATAGTGGCCCGCAAAAACACGTCCTCCAGGCTTTCCTCCACCGGGCCAAGCCGCAGCAGGGGAGCCTGCATGGCGGAGAGCAGGGTGAACAGCTCCCGTTCGGCGGGGCAGCCCGCTTTCACGGTGAGCACCACCTGGGTGAGGCCCGGTTCGCCGCCCCGTTCCGTTGTTACCTGGGATACGCTGTTCAGCTGGCGCAGGGCGGGCAGCAGGGTGCCTTCCCCGCAGGCGATGACCGCCCGCAGACGCTGTTCGCCGCAGCGCAGGGCCTGCAAGGCGCTGTCGCAGATCACCCGGCCATGATGCAGGATGATGACCCGGTCGCAGACGGACTGCACTTCGCTTAAGATGTGGGAGGAAAAGAGCACGGTGTGCTCTCCGGCCAACTCCCGCACCAGCCTGCGAACGTCGCTGCTCTGGCGGGGGTCCAGCCCGGCGGTGGGCTCGTCCAGAATGATGGCTTCCGGCGCGCCGCACAGGGCCTGGGCGATACCCACGCGCTGGCGGTAGCCCTTGGAGAGGTTGCCGATCTTGCGATCCAGCACGTCGGTGAGGCCCGTTTTTTCGGCCACCGCTTCCACGTGGGCGGCGGCGGCCTTTCTTTCCACTTCCTTTAATTCGCAGGCAAAGCGCAGGTAGGCCCGCACGGACATTTCGTCGTACAGAGGGGCCTGCTCCGGCAGATAGCCCAGCATACGTTTGGCCTGGCGGGGCTGGGTGAGCACGTCGAAGCCGCCCACGGTGACGCGCCCGGCGGAGGGGGCTAAACAGCCGGTCAGGATGTTCATGGCGGTGGTTTTGCCCGCGCCGTTCTGGCCCAGGAGGCCCAAAATCTGGCCCTTGGGCAGGGTGAAGCTCACATCCTGCAGGGCCCGGTGCGCCCCGTAGCGCTTGGAAATGCCCTCGAACGCGATCACGCGCACCGCCTCCTTTCCCGTTGGTTTTTTGATTATATCACAAACCGCCCCTTCCGTGCGTGAACAAATTGTAAAGCAATTGCGTCAATCGGACGTTTCCTCTACCCGGAAGTCCCGGCTCACGAGCGGCTTTTCCGCGTTCTCCGCCAGGAACACGCGGAAATCGCCGGGCTCCACATGCCATTGGAATTTCCTGTCCAGGGTGCGCATGGCTTTGGGGGAAATGGTCAGAGAAACGCGCTTTTCCTCCCCCGGCTGCAAAAATACCTTTTCAAAGGCCGCCAGGGTCATTTCCGGCTTGACGGTGGAAGCGAACATGTCCCGCAGATACAGCTGGGGCACTGCCGCGCCGGGCCTCTCCCCCGTATTCCGCACGGTAAAAGCGGCCGTTATCGATTCGCCGGGAGCGATGGCCTGCGCGGACAGGGTAAGATCGGAATAAGCAAACTCCGTGTAGCTCAGGCCGTAGCCGAAAGGATACAGCGGCAGCCAGTCCATTTCCACATAGCGCTTTCCCCCGCCCGGACGGCGGCTGTAATGGCAGGGAATCTGCCCCACGTGGCGCGGGAAGGTAATGGGCAGATGGCCGGAGGGGTTATGATCGCCGAACAGGGTTTCCGCCACGGCCCAGCCCCCTTCCTCGCCGGGGAACCAGGCTTCCAGGATAGCCGGGATATGCCGCTGCTCCCAAACGGCGGTGACGGGGCGGCCCGTTTGCAGCACCAGCACCGTGGGCGTGCCCGTCGCGGCCACGGCACGCACAAATTCCTCCTGTCTGCCGGGCAGATCCAGGCTCACCCGATCCAGGTTTTCGCCGCAGGTGTCCGGGCTGTCCCCCATGCACAGAATGCAAACGTCGGCCTGCCGTGCCAGGGCCACGGCCCGGGAAAAGTCCTCCCGTTCCTTCTGATAGCCGAACAGAACGCGGGCCCCCCGATGGTCGCTGAAAAACGCTACGCGCAGGTCGTAAGCGCGGCCTGCCTCAAACGTGAAGGGAACGGTGCGGTCTCCGTCGTTTTTTTCGCCCCACACGTCCAGAATCAATTGCCCGTCCACGTACAGGCGCATGCTGTCCTGCCCGCCGAAGCCGAGCCAGCCCCGGAAGGTTTCATCGGGCGTCAGCCTGCCCGTCCAGGCCACGCAGAAGCAGTAAGCGCCCAGGTCGCCGTGGGGCTTTCCCATGATCCAGTTGAAATGAATCGCAGGATCGTTTCGTGTCATCACAGGCGCGCCCCGGAAGTCGTTTCCCCGGTAATAGCGCCCGGTCAGGCCCGGCTTTCCTTCTTCGTCCGTGAGCCAGGAAGCGGGGAAAGGAAGAAGGGCGTCCCCCAGGATATTGCAGCCCGAATCGTAAAGCACCTGGGTTTCCGGTGAAACGGTTTTGCGGATGGCCTCCAGCACCGACACGCCCGTTTTGTTTTCCGTGGTGTAATCCCCCAGCACGGCGTGCCCTGCGCAGGGGCCCAGCACGGCGATTTTGCCGACGGTTTTGGGGAGGGGCAGCAGCCCGTTTTCGTTTTTCAGCAGCGTCATGCTCTCCCGGGCGATTTCGCGGGCCAGGGCGACGTGCCGTTCGTTATGGACGAAGCGGGCCCGCCGTTCCGTGTCCGCATAAGGACGCTCAAACAGCCCCAGCAGGAATTTCACCCGCAGCACCCGCCCGGCGGCCCGGCGGACGGTGCTTATATCGATCCGTCCTTCCCGCACCAGTTCCTCGATGCCGTTCTGCCATTCGTCGTGGGGAAAATCGTACAGCTGCAAATCCACCCCCGCTTCCAGGCCCATGGCGATGGCTTCCTTGCGGGTGGGGGCCAGATAATGGTTATCGTACAGCCGGGCTACCGCCGTCAGATCGGACCGCACGAAGCCCTTCATGCCCCACTGATCCCGCAGCACTTCGGTGAGCAGCTCGTGATCCGCCGACACGGGCGTGCCGTCGATGGCGTTATAAGAGCACATGGCGTCCGTGGCCCCGCCGTCCGCAAAGGCCGCTTCAAACACCGGCAGGCAGTCGGAAAAAACCTCGTGCCGCCCCATGGCGCAGGGGGCGCAGTTCAGCCCGCCCACCGGCGCGCCGTATCCGGCGTAGTGATTGGGCTCCGCCGCGATGGCGTCGGGGGCGTCCAGGGCGTCCCCCTGCATGCCCCGCACCACTTCCCGGGCAAACTCCGCGCAAAGGTGGGTGTCCTCGCCGTAGGATTCCTCGGTGCGCCCGTAGCGGGGATCGCGAATCAAATCCATCACGGGGCTGTAGGTTTCATGGATGCCCATAGCACGGGCTTCCGTGCCGATGGCCCGGCCCATGCGGCGGCCCAGATCGGGGCGGAAGGTGGCCGCTAAACCGATTTGCTGGGGAAAGGCGGTGGCCGCCCGGTGGCACAGGCCGTGAAGCGCTTCTTCGCTGAACAGGATGGGGATATGCAGGCGGGTTTTCTCGATGGCGTAGCGCTGCACTTCGTTGATCTGCTCCGGCGTCATGCCCCGGGCCTGAATGCTGCCGGGGCAAAAGCCGCGCAGCAGCCGGTCCAGCTTTTCCATATCCACGCCCGTCACGTCCCCCAGCTCGTTCCGCCGGGTGAAATCATGGCTGAAATACTGATCCGTCTGCATGATCATTTCTTTCAGGGTCATCTGATCCAGCAGCGCGTCCACCCGCGCGTCGATTGCCTGATCCCACGTTTTCCGCATGGCGGCTCCACTCCTTTTTACGGTTTTCAGCTTTTTCTACGGATCATGCTTTGTAAAAATATCATATCCTATTTCGTCAAATCCTGCAAGCATTCCGGAAAAAATAAGGGAGCCGTCCCGCTCTCCCGGCTCCAATAAGTTATGTCGCTTTACTTTTTGTTCCGCCCGTGTTATATATAAAACGAAGAAAGGCATTTTTCAAAATTATTTTGCGTTTTTTCGCGATTCATGTCACAAAACCGCTTCCCCGTTCGTTTTATAATTGAAAGGAGGCTGCTGCCCATGAAAAAGACGCTTGCCTTATTCGTCTTTATGCTGTGCCTGCTGCCCCTCTTTGCGGCGGGAGCGGAAGAAAAAGCACCCCTGTACCCTGCCCATGGGGAAAATGGCAAGATGGGCTATATTGACCGGGCGGGGAAATGGGTGATCGCGCCGCAATTCGATTCCGCCGGGGATTTCCGGGGAGATTACGCTTCTGTCTCTATTTATCCGGCGGACTACGACCCCGAAACGGACGACCCTTGGGAACTGGACTGCGATGGAATCATCGACAGAAACGGCGAATTCGTCCTGCCGCCCGTTTACAGCTTAGCCGCTGGCCAAAGCGGCGATTATTTCGGCGGGAAGGATACGGGGATTTGGCTGGTGCACCGCCGGGCCGACAATGTGTGGGGCGAAGATGAAGAAGGGGAAGAAATCATCCTCCAAAGCCCTTTGTACGGTTTTTTCGATATCCCCTCCGGCTGCTTTTCCGGGCTGAAATGGGACGATATATGGCCCTGGTGCTCGGACAGCCGCCTCATTCCCGTCATGGAGGATAACGGCGCGGGCTACGCCGACCGGAGCACCGGGGAAATGGTCATTCCCTGCCATTATTTTGATTCTGACCCCGGCAATTTCCATGAGGGCGTGGCGTCCGTGGCCTATATGGACGAAGAATGGAATCCGCTCGACTTTTTCCTCATCGACGAAACCGGTGCGGAAATCCCGCTGCCAAAGGGCATTCATTCCCTGTACAGGAGCATTGCCTCCGAAGGCCGCGTCATGGTAGAAAGCGAACAGGAATTGCGGGGCTACGCGGATTTGCAAGGGAATGTGGTGATTCCGCCCCAATTTCTCTGGGTTGAAGCATTTCAGAATGGGATAGCGCTGGTGCAATTCCAGGAAGAGGATTGGGGATTCATTGACCGGCAGGGGAATACCGTCAGCCGGGGTTGCCAGGACGATGGGAATTGGGGCCCGGATTGCGCCAACGGCGTATTGGTCGTTCATACCGGTTCAAACGCCCAAACGGTTTATGCCGTCACTGGGGAAGAATTATTCACTTTCACGTTCCCGGAAAATGCAGAAAGATTCAATCTGTACCCGCCCATAAAAAACGGCCTGTGCTGGTTCTTTGAAGGCGAGAAAGGCGGACGCTATCGGTGGGGACTGGCGAACCTACGGGGCGA
>CACWWM010000100.1 GCA_902764565.1 uncultured Eubacteriales bacterium | reverse complement strand
ATGCCCCACAGCTTCCGCAATAAGGTGCGGCATTTTCAAAGGCATATGCCTTATACTGCGCGCCCCTTGACGGAAGACGACCTGCCCTCCCTGCTGGACATGGCCCGCACCGCCGAAGTGGAGCACCGGGGAAACGTGGACGATTGGAATGTGCTGGAACTGGAATTGGAGGCTTTCTCCACCCTGGGTATGAGCGGCGTGTACCTGGAAACGGAAAGCGGTCAGCAGGCGTTCCTGGTGGGCTATGAAAACACCCCCGAGGAATACACCATGACCACGCCCAAGCACGATCCCGCCCTGCCCGCCCAGACCACGGCGGTACTGATCCATGAAATGGCCCAGATCGTGAAGGACCGCTATCCCCTGATCAACCTGGAGGAGGACTTGGGCATTTCGGGCCTTCGGCAGGCAAAAATTCTGTACAATCCGGTAGACCGGCTGAACATGTTTTACCGCGTGCTGTGGCCCGCGCTGATTTCCGCCGTGGCGTTGGCCGTGGCGGATATTGCCGACGCCCTGGTAATTGGCGCCCGGGTGGGCGAAAAGGGCCTGGCCGCCATCGGTATCGTCACGCCGGTTTACATGATCTATAACCTGATCGGCTACGGTTTTTCCACGGGCGGCTGCGTCACCCACGGCAAATTGACCTCCGCCGCCCGGAATTACGACGCGCTGTGCCATTTCCGCACGATGGCGGCGTGGCTGCTGGGCATTTCCGCGGTGATCGCCATCGGGGGCAATCTGCTGATGACGCCCCTGCTTTCCCTGCTGGGCGCGGACAGCAGCCGTCCGGAGCTGCTGGCCCTGTGCAAAACCTACGCCCGGCCCATGATCGCCGCCGCGCCCATTTTCATGCTCAATTTCATCCTGTATGACTTTGTGCGCTGCGACGACGGCGCCCGTTTGGCCTCGCTGGGCTTTTCCCTGGGCTGTGCCGTTGACCTGACGCTGAACATTGTGCTTGTGCTGATCCTGGGCATGGGCGTGCTGGGTTCCATCATCGCCACCATTGCCGCCCAGGCGGTCAGCGTGACCGTGCTGAGCATCCATTTGTTTACCGGCAGCGGTGTGCTGCGCCTGAAAAATATCCTGCGGGCGGTGGGCGATCGGAAGGAAATCCGTAAAGAGGTTCATACCTCTCTCGTCATCGGCTTTTCCACCTCCATTCGCTATGTATTCCAATTCCTGTTCCTGCCTCTGGGCAACCGCCTGCTGCTGCGCGCGGGGGATTTGGGCCTCATTGACGGCGACCTGTATGTGGCCGTGTTCGATGTGGTGATGAACGTTTCCTATGTGTCCTCCTCGGTGTTCCAGGCTTCCTCCGAAACCATGCAGCCTTTGGCCTCCGTGTTTTCCGAGGAACACGACCGGGACAGCCTGAAATGCGTGCTGCGGCTGGCGCTCAGCTGGGGTCTGGCTTTGGGCGCGGCTCTGGCCGGGCTGCTGGCGCTGTTTGCCGGGCCTGTTTCCTCGTTTTTCGGCGTCACCGACCCCGCATCCCAGGCGGTGTCCATCCCCGCCATCCGCATTTTCTGCCTGAGCGCACCCTTGGGCGGCTGCCTGATCATCCTGATGGGCTACTATCAGTCCGTGGGTGAAAATCGGCTGAGCAGGCTGATCACGCTGATGCGCAGCGCCCTGTTCCTGCTCCCCATCGCGTTTGTGTTCGGCATGTTCTATCCCGCCGGGTTCTGGTGGCTGTTCCCTGCCTGCGAGGCGGCGTCCCTGCTGCTGCTGGGCGCGGTGATTCGCTTCCGGCGCAGAAACGCATTGACCGCGGATATTCCCGTATTCAGCGCGGTTATGGATAACGGCGACCACGAGCTGCAGCGGGTGCTGGAGGGGCTGGAGCGTTTCTGCGAGGAACAGGAATACCCCATGAAAAAAGCCATGCAGATTCAGCTGGCCGCCGAAGAGCTGTGTCTGGTCACGCTGGAGAAAGCCTTCACCGGCAAGCCGGAGGAATATATTCAGGTGACGCTGTGCGAAGAAAAAAGCGGTGATTTTTCCCTTCGCATCCGCAACAGCGCCCCGTATTTCAATCCCCTGGATATGAAAATGGGCCGTCTTCAGCAGGACGCGAAGGAAGAATTTCTGGATTCCATGGGCGTTATGATGGTCAAGAAGCAGGCCAAAGCGCTGTATTATCGGAATTATGAGGGCTTTAATGTAGTTCTGGCAATCCTGTAACCGTTCCACGCAAAGGAGAATTGGGTATGGCACGTAACGAAAAAGGCTGGGTATCCCTGACGGTAAAGCTGAATGTCCTGATTCTGGCGATTACGATTCTTCTGGCCGGAGGCTTGACGGTGATCGCATACCAGGTCAACAGCGAGCGGGTGGACCGGTACTATAAGCAGACCACTTCCGAAGCAGCTTCCGCCGTAGCCGCTTTTATGGACGGGGACTATCTGACCCGTCTGAAAGAGGCAATCAGCATGGACGATTTCGAGAACGTGCGTTTTTCCGCCATGCAGTCGGAAAATGAAGACCTGATCCGCCAGTGGCTCGTCGATCACGATCTGTATACCGGCTTCGAGAGTATCTGCGATACGCTGAGCCTGTACCGGGAAAAGTTAGACGCAAAATTCATTTATATCCAGTCCGTTCAGGGGAATGTCAGCGTGAATCTGATCGACCCGGACGAGGATCTTTCGTATATCAGCAGTTACGAGGAATCGCCGGAGGAATTTGCCGCGTATCAGAGCAACGTGCATATCGAGCCCACCGTGTCCACCACCGAATATGGATGGCTTTGCTCCGCGTATGAGCCCATTTTGGATTCAAAGGGCAATTCCGTCGCGCTCTTGGGCGTGGACATCGACATGAACGAAGTCATGGAAGAACGCCAGGTGTTCCTGATCGATATGCTGCTCTTCGCGGCTGCGCTGATGATCGTGGCCGTGGGCGTGAGCATCGTGCTGATGCGCAAAATGGCCACAAAGCCCCTGTCCATGCTCTCTCAGGCCACCATGGGCTTTGTGGACGGAGAAAAAGGCTATACCAAGGACGACGTGATCTGCCTGCCCATCCGTTCCAAGGATGAAATCGGCGATCTGTACCGGGAAATCCGCACCATGGAAGGCCGCATGGTGGAATACCTGGACAACCTCACCCACATCACCGCCGAGAAGGAGCGCATCAGCGCGGAGCTGAATATCGCCACCCAAATACAGGCGGACATGCTGCCCCGCATTTTCCCGCCCTTCCCCGACCGCCACGAATTCGATCTGTACGCCACCATGGACCCCGCCAAGGAAGTGGGCGGCGACTTCTACGACTTCTTCCTGGTGGATGACGACCACATCTGTCTGGTCATGGCCGACGTTTCCGGCAAAGGCGTGCCCGCGGCCCTGTTTATGGTGATCGCCAAAACCCTCATCAAGAACCGCGCGCAGATGGGCGACAGTCCGTCGGAAATCCTGGCGAACGTAAACGAGCAATTGTGTCAGGGCAACGACGCGGAGCTGTTCGTTACCGTATGGCTGGCCGTGATCCAGCTGTCCACCGGTCACGGCGTGGCCGCCAACGCGGGCCACGAGCATCCCGTAATCAAGCGGAAGGACGGCCAGTACGAGCTGGTAGTTTACCGCCACTCCCCCGCCGTGGCGACCATGGACGGCATCCGTTTCCGGGAGCATACCTTTGAATTGAACCCCGGCGACCGCCTGTTCGTTTATACCGACGGCGTGCCGGAGGCCACCAATTCCCGCAACGAGCTGTTCGGTACAGACAGAATGCTGGCCGCGCTCAACCGGGATCCTGATGCGGGTCCCCACGACCTTCTTCGTACAATGAGCGGCGACATTGATGCTTTTGTGGGCGGAGCGCCTCAGTTCGACGACATTACCATGCTGAGCTTTCAGTATGCGGGAGCGGAGGGAAAAAAGTTGAACGAGCTGACCCTTGAAGCCAAGGTGGAAAACCTGGATGAAGTGCTTGCCTTTGTGGACGGTCAGCTGGAGCAAGTGGACTGTCCGCTGAAAACGCAAATGCAGATCGACGTTGCCGTGGAAGAGCTGTTTGTGAATATCGCGCATTACGCTTACACGCCCAACGTAGGAACGGCCACCATCCGGGTGGACATGCTGCCGGATCCCAAGGCCGTGTCCATCACCTTCATCGATCACGGCATTCCTTACGATCCGCTGAAAAAGCCCGATCCGGACGTGACCCTGCCCGCCGAGGAAAGGCAGATCGGCGGTCTTGGCATCTATATGGTGAAAAAGAGCATGGACAGCATGGATTATGAATACAGGGATGGTCAGAACATCCTGCGGATCCTGAAAAACCTCGGCTGACGCCATGCGCACAAAAACCCCCGTTTCGCGTGTCGAAACGGGGGTTTTGCGTATTCTTTTATTTCGTGGTCAGCAGTTCGCCATACCCCGGGAAGGGCCACAGGCGCTTGTCCACGATGGTTTCCGCTTCGTCCACCGGGCCGCGCAGGGCCTGCATGCAGTGGAAAATGCGATCCCGGCAGTACCGGGCCTGGGCCAGGGCGTCAGCGGTGGTATCAAAGCCCTGCACTGCCTGCTCCAACTCCCCGGTCTTTGCGCCGATCTCATCGATCAGCGCAGCCAGCCGGTGAACCAGCTTCTGTTCAAAGGAAAGGTTCAGATCGGCGCAAAGCTGCCGCTTGGCCGAAGCGTCCCGGGCCACCTGGCCGGAATAGGCTAAGATCGCGGGCAGAATCTCCTGATTCACCATATCCAGCATGGTGTGGGCTTCGATGGAAATGACCTTGCAGTAGTTTTCCAGCAGAATATCATAGCGGCTGTTCAGCTCCTGCCGGGTATACACCCGCTGGCGCTCGAACAGGGCGACGTTCTCTTCCGAAATCAGGTAAGGCAGGGCGTCCGGCGTGGAGGGCAGATCCAGCAGCCCCCGTTCGTGGGCCTCCTGCTTCCATTCCTCGGAATAATTGTTGCCGTTGAAAATGACGCGCTTGTGGTTGGTGATGGTGTCCACCACGATCTGCTCCACCTCGGCGCGGATATCCACCGCCGCTTCCAGCTTTTCGGCAAATTCCATCAGCACGTCCGCCACGATGGTGTTGATCACCACGTTGGCTTCGGCAATGGACATGGAGGAGCCCAGGGAACGGAACTCGAATTTGTTGCCGGTAAAAGCAAAGGGCGAGGTGCGGTTCCGGTCGGTGGTGTCCTTGGGGATGCGGGGCAGGGTGGTCACGCCGATGTTCATATCCATCCGTTCCCCGGCCACATAAGCGCTGTGGTGCTCAATGGCGTCCAGAATGGACTGCAGCTCGTCCCCTAAGAACATGGAAATGATGGCAGGGGGCGCTTCGTTGCCGCCTAAGCGGTGGTCGTTTCCCGCCCCGGCCACGGAGATGCGCAGCAGATCCTGGTGCAGATCAACAGCCTTGATCACCGCCACCAGGAACAAAAGGAACTGGGCGTTTTCGGCGGGGGTCTCCCCCGGCTCCAGCAGATTCACGCCGGTATCGGTGCTCATGCTCCAGTTGTTGTGCTTGCCGCTGCCGTTGACCCCGGCGAAGGGCTTTTCGTGCAGCAGGCAGGCAAACCCGTGCTTCCCGGCCACCCGCTTCATGATTTCCATGGTGAGCTGGTTGTGGTCGGTGGCCAGGGTGCTGGAGGTGAAAATGGGGGCCAGCTCATGCTGGCAGGGGGCGGCCTCGTTGTGCTCCGTTTTGGCGGACACGCCCAGCTTCCACAGTTCCTCGTCCACCTCGCGCATAAAGGCGGCCACCCGGGGCTTTAAGTTGCCGAAATAATGGTCGTCCAGCTCCTGACCCTTGGGGGGCTTGGCCCCAAACAGGGTGCGGCCGGTATAGATCAAATCCTTGCGCTTGTAATACAGATCCCGGTCGATCAGGAAATATTCCTGTTCCGGGCCCACCGTGGCGCTGACCTTTTTCACGTCCGGATGGCCCAGCAGCTGCAGCACGCGCCGGGCCTGACGGTTCAGGGCCTCGTTGGAGCGCAGCAGCGGCGTTTTTTTGTCCAGGGCATGGCCGCCCCAGCTGCAAAACGCCGTGGGGATGCACAGGGTGCCGTCCTTGATAAAGGCGTAGCTGGTAGGGTCCCAGGCGGTATAGCCCCGGGCCTCGAAGGTGGCGCGCAGGCCGCCGGAGGGGAAGGAGGAGGCGTCCGGCTCGCCCCGCACCAGTTCCTTGCCGCCAAATTCCATAATGGCCCCGCCGCCCTCGATGGGCGAAAGGAAGGAATCGTGCTTTTCGGCGGTGATGCCCGTCATGGGCTGGAACCAGTGGGTGTAATGGGTGGCGCCCTTTTCGATGGCCCAATCCTTCATGGTGTTGGCCACCACGCTGGCCACCTGGGGATTCAGGGATTTCCCTTCGGCAATGGTGCGGTGCAGCGCCCGATAGGTTTCCTTGGGCAAACGCTGCCGCATCACCGCGTCGTTGAACACCAGGCTTCCGAACGTTTCCTGTAAATTCATGCGAACCTCCGTCCAAAGCGCCGCAAAACCCGCCGCGCCGGTTGAATACCCTGAAATTATATGCCTTTCCGGCGGAATGTGTCAAGAGAAAACCGCACGGCTTTTGGGGCAATCGCTTACGAAAAACATTTACTGGGGGAAACCGCTCTTTGTTGCCCAAAGAGCGGTTTCCCCCAGCCCCCCTTCCGAGAAAGGCATATAAAGGATACGAAAAACCAGTTCTCCTGAGACCTTATTGTTTCAGAAAAAACCGCACGGCTTTTTTGCCGTGCGGCGCTGCGCTTCATGGAAAATCAGATCAGTCTGGCCCGAACCACGTCCTTGAGCTTGCCCAGGGCGGCCAGCAGGGTATCGTCGGGATGCTGCACCAGCTCCAGCACGGTGACGGCGTAATCGCCCCGGCTCTTGTTCAGCATGTTCTGAATGTTGATGCCCCGGCCGGAAATCAGGCTGGAAATGCTGCTCACCACGCCGGGCACATTCCGGTGAATCAGCAGCACGCGGGTGCCTTCCGGCATGCCCAGAATAATTTCGGGCAGATTCACGCTGTTGCGGATCACGCCGCGCTCCAGGTAATCCTTGAGCTCGCTGGCGGCCATTTCGGCGCAGCGTTCCTCGCTCTCCGGAGTGGACGCGCCCAAGTGCGGCAGGCACACCACCTTGGGGGTGTCCGCCAGCGCGGCGCAGGGGAAGTCCGTCACATAGGCGGCCAGCTGTTCTTCCGCGATAGCGGCCTTCACATCCTCCGCCACGGCCAGCTCGCCGCGGGAGAAGTTCATGATGCGCACGCCTTTTTTCAGGCTCTTGATGAAAGCGGCGTTGATGGTGCCCCGGGTGGAATCCAGCAGCGGAATGTGGAAGGTAATGTAGTCCGCATCCTTCACGGCGTCTTCCATGGCGTCGGCCCGATGGATGGCGCGGGACAGCGACCAGGCGTGGGCTACGGAGATGTAGGGGTCATAGCCCACCACTTCCATGCCCAGGCCCTGCGCGGCGGCGTTGGCCACCAGCGCGCCGATAGCGCCCAGGCCGATGACGGCCAGCTTCTTGCCCCGCAGTTCGGGCCCTACAAACTGGCTCTTTTTCTTTTCCACCAGCTTTTCAAGGCCCTCTTCGTCCTTGCTTGCCTTCACCCAGGCGATGCCGCCCGCGATGTCGCGGCTGGACAGCAGCAGGCCGGCGATGACCAGCTCGGCCACGGCGTTGGCGTTGGCGCCGGGGGTGTTAAAGACCACGATGCCCTTTTCGGAGCATTTGTCGATGGGAATGTTGTTGGTGCCCGCCCCGGCCCTGGCAATCGCCAGCAGGGATTCCGGCAGCTCCATATCGTGCATGGCAGCGCTGCGCACCAGGATGGCGTCGGGGGTGGGTTCCTCGTTGGACACCATATACTGACCGGCGGACAGCACGTCGTGAATGACCGGGGAAATGCTGTTCAGCGTTTGAATCTTATACATGCGGCTTTCTCCTTTAACCGTTCACTTCAAATTCCTTCAAAACGTCCACCAGCTTCTTCACGCCTTCGATCGGCATGGCGTTATAGATGCTGGCGCGCATGCCGCCCACGCTGCGGTGGCCCTTCAGGTTCACCAGGCCCTTGGAGGCGGCGAACTTAACGAACGCGGCGTCCTTTTCCTTATCGCCGGTGACGAAGGTGACGTTCATGATGGAGCGGAATTCCTTCTGCGCCGTGGCGTTGAACAGGCTGCTGTTGTCCAGATAATCATACAGCAGCGCGGCCTTTTCCCTGTTCACCTTTTCGATGCCTTCCACGCCGCCCTGCTCCTGCAGCCA